>CASBQF010000361.1 GCA_949127775.1 Oscillatoriales cyanobacterium PMM_0080 | reverse complement strand
ATATCATAGATTCTTAGTAGGGAGGGAAGGGCGGGTTTTGCCTTCCAAAACTGGCTGGTATCATAGATTCTTAGCTAAACCCGCCCCTACAAAATACTCTTGTTTTTTCGCAATCACCTACTTATTCTAAATAGAATCGGGGTCTATTCCCATCTCCCGCAAGCGCGCCGCCAGTCGCTCTGTACGTTGATACTCCTCCTTAATTAAATCTTCCACAAGTGGGGGAGATAGAATTTGATCCACCGATAAAACTAGATCGGGGAACTGTAAAGATACGATGTTTTCCCCTGGCACAAAATTCGTTTGTTCATAGGCAGTTTCGTTTTCTGGTAAAGTTACAACTCTCACCCTCGTCCGATTAGCTTTGGGGTCAGCCATCCAATATTCCAGCACTCCAGCATTTTCGTATTCCGCTCTTTTGGTCACATAATCTTGACGCTCATTTTGGCTGACAACTTCAACAATTAATACTGGTGTTTCATCCAAATCAAAAACACCAGCACCAGGTCTGGCAAGCAGTTGTTCCCAAAGACTTTGAGTACAAACAATAACATCAGGAATACGTGAGGAATTCTCTTCTGTTCTCACTCCTACGTTGGTTTTTGCCACCAAATCGAGATTGTGTTCAGCTAAGTAACGCTGCAATATGTAAACTAAAAATTCGCATATGCTTGCGTGTAAAGCCGTTGCTGCTGCCATCGGTATTAATTTTCCCCTGTGAAGTTCGTAGAGAAGGTCAGGTTCTCCTTCATAGACAAGATATTCTGCAAAAGTTAATGTTGGTGAAGCATCAACTCGATCGGTTTCCGAAACAGGTAAAACAGACTGAGACATATTTATCTGCGCTCCAGTTTGAGTTCTCTAAATTCATTTTACAGGTTTGATCGTTCGGACTTTTGTCCTGGCTGTTCAGCTAAGAAAGAAAGGACTGAAGTCCTGACTACGAACTTATACCAATTTTGAAAAATCTTGCTAAAATGATTGTCTTATATAAATTATCGTTCATTAGCTCTCACCCCCTACCGGACACGGCAGTGCCGTTTCCCTACAGACGATAGGTGAGTAATTTATATGTAGCACTAATTTTCACAATTGGTATCCGCTTAAAAAGTGACCCGATCGCGCCACCTGTCTAAAAGCTTCTGCCCAATGCCCTGAACCCGCGCCACGTCGTCTACAGAGGTGAAAGGATACTGTTGCCGCGCTGCAATGATTTTTTCGGCTAACTTCGGCCCAACTCCTGGCAAAGTCTCCAATTCTGCCTGACTTGCTTTATTCAAATTCACCAACTTTTTGGTATCAGCAATTTGAAGATTATTCGCCGTATTTCCTGCTACTAATTTTGGAGATTTTGGGGATATTGTTGCTGATTCACACTCTTTTTTCCTAGCATCAATTCTTTGCTTGATTCTAGGAGGAATGCCTAAGATTGCACCTTTGTAAAGCCGATCGAACTCCCGCTCAAAATGGGCTGCAACTACGGGACTGGCGATCGCCAATAACGTCTCATCATTCCCGTGATTTGCGGCCTCACTCCAGTTGTGAGAGCCTGTAATCACCGTATTTCGGTCTACAACGCCGAATTTGTGGTGCAGGCGATCGCCTATTGGTAACATCGGCACTCCCACCGTAGTCAGCGGCTGTTTCCAAGGGCGATTGTCTGCTTCCAACCGACAATGCTCAATCAAAGTCGCCCCCATCATATCTAAACCTTCACTGTAAGGCCGATAAATGAAATTTGAGTCAATTAAAGCCTTGACTGCAACTCCTCGCTGAGCCTCAATTTCCAGAGTATTTGCTAACCGCTGAGCCGAAAAAACAAACAGTGCCAAATTAACCGACTTTTTGGCAATACCCAAATTTTGATTAATCAAACTGTTAACGCTTTTTTCCCAAGGTAAAGTCTTGGAAGTCGGGGAAAATTGCACCGTCACAGTTGTATCACCTACTTTGACTTTTTGCATGGGACGAAATGGTTTTTTAACCCCAAACTTACTATCGGCTTTACCTCCAGGCCCGTCACCCCACATGATGTTAAATTCTTGAGTAAATAGTTGTGCTAATTCAGCATTTTCAATTTTTAGCAAATTGTTAGCATTGCCACGACTGGCTGGTGTTTTGAAATCACCATGCACATCGCTGGTGGTAAAATTAGCTGAAGTTACAATTACTTTTTTGCCATCAATTACTACAAATTTGTGGTGCATCAAACCACTGCCTTTTGAACCGTCAGCAGTATCGTCTATGATCGGAATACCCGCATTTTTGATAATTAGTAAAGCATCATTTTTATTGACTTCATCTGTACTCAATTTGCCATCTTTATTTGTATCAGCAAGTTGGACAAATTCCTGGTAGCGATCGCGCTCTCTTTCCGGTAACTTCGCCAACTCTTGCGCCGAAAAATCGCTCCAAGGGCGACTATACATATGTTCTACGATCAATCTCACTTTGATGCCCGATCGCGCGCGATCGCTCAAAACTCGCGCAACACCCGGCAACCGAAACTCCTGCACCGCCACATCTACGGTTGATTCAGCACTTGCGATCGCCTCCATGACCAATTTTTCCAAATCATCTCCAGCCCTAGTTTGCTGACGATAAGGCTCTGTATAACTCGAAGTGAGTGACTGATTGAAGTATACTTGCAACAACGGGTCTTGAGGCAACGGAATCAGACTGGGAGACAATTGAGGCTGCTCTTCCTCTTGTTGTCCGCAAAACGCCAAACCGATTGTCAGCAGCAAAAGCCAGCACAAACGCCATAAAACATCACAAAGTTTATTCACAAAAGTTTAAAATTAATTGAGGTTATTTATCCGCTTACTGTTCAAATATATTCGATAATGTCAAGTTAGAACCTATTAAATTTATGAAACGGAATAGATTTTACGTCTTTTAAGACTGCCTCGATGCCGGAAGCATCACTGGTAGGGTAGCAGCATTCAGGGGCGTGGATCAAACCCGATACTGCTGCTTTATGGCAAAAAGAAAAACACTTTTTTCGTGTGGTCACAAAGGATATGGTAAAGCGTGTCATCGCTGCACGCAAGAGTTTGTGGCGAATCAGCATTGCGTTCAATTGCTGGCAGAAAAACAAACCAAAAAACAGGAAAGGGAGGCATCATTTGCCAGAGATATCATCAATCTCAGAGGTCTGCCAGATTATGTAGTTACTAAAGCCCGTGTGATTATAGCAGCTTTGGGTGAAAATAAGAATTACAGAGATTTTGGTGGTAAACGTCTGCGTCACGATCGTTTGATTATAAGTATTCCTGTAGGGCGACACTACAGAATGTTATGCAAAGATTATGGCACTTTCTTGATTCCTCACAAAGTTTTGTCCCACGAAGATTATAATGTTTGTAAACCTGGGAGTTAGTTAGTTGTTATTGGTTAGTTGTTATTGGTTAGTTGTTAGTGGTTAGTTGTTATTGGTTAGTTGTTGGGTGATAATTTTTATTGTGCTTTCTTTGGGAAGATGTTATAATTGTTGAATATTCAATTTTTAAATGTATGGTTAGATTTCAAGAGTTGCAGGTTTATCAATTGGCAGAGCAAATTTCTAATGAAGTTTGGTTTATTGTTCAATCCTGGGATTTCTTTGCTAAAAGTACAGTGGGGCAACAATTGGTTAGGTCAGTCGATAGTATTGGTGCTAATATTGCCGAGGGGAATGGGCGGTATAACTATAATGATAATCAACGTTTCATCAAAATAGCCAGGGGGTCACTACATGAAACAAGACACTGGTTAAGATTAGCTTGTGCCCGACACCTGTTAACCACCGAGCAAATCGAGCGCATAAAACCTTTAATAGACGAACTATCTCCCAAGCTCAACGCTTACCTGAACTCAATTCAAAGCAAAGCAAATACTCAAGCCTTGAAAATCAAGAAAATACCCAAAAGAAAACCACCCACAGACTCTTGACAAACAACAAACAACAACTAACCAATAACAAACAACAACTAACCAATAACAACTAACCAATAACAACTAACCAATAACAACTAACTGATTAAAACCATGCAAATTTATCTCGACTATAGCGCAACAACTCCAACACGCCCAGAAGCAATTGATGCGATGCAAAAAGCCCTCACTCAATATTGGGGAAATCCTTCGAGTTTACACGAGTGGGGACAAAGGGCGGCGACTGCTTTAGAATTAGCCAGAATGCAGGTGGCTGGACTGATTAATGCGCTACCGGAATCGATTATTTTTACTTCCGGTGGTACTGAATCTGACAACTTAGCAATCATGGGAATTGCGCGTCTTTATCCAACACCACAGCATATAATTATCTCTAGCGTAGAGCATTCCGCAGTATCAGAAACCGCGCGACAACTTGAACAATCGGGATGGGAAGTGACGCGCTTACCGGTGGATCAATTTGGGCGAGTTCACCCTTGGGATTTGCAGCAGTCAGTGCGATCGAATACAGTGTTAATTTCGATCATTTACGGACAAAGCGAAGTTGGTACGCTGCAACCGATTGAAGCATTGGGACAAATTGCGCGCGATCGCGATATCCTGTTTCATACCGATGCAGTTCAAGTTGCCGGTAGACTGCCGATAGACGTGCAGAAACTGCCCGTAGACTTGGTTTCCCTGTCCAGCCACAAGCTGTACGGGCCCCAAGGTGCGGGGGCGCTTTACGTGCGTCCTGGCGTGAAATTAGCGCCAATATTGACTGGTGGTGGGCAAGAATTGAAACTGCGTTCTGGGACTCAAGCAGTGCCGATAATTGTCGGTTTTGGGGTGGCGGCGGAATTAGCATCGCAGGAAATGGATGCGGAAACTGGGAGATTGATTGAATTGCGCGATCGGCTTTTTGACCAATTAGCCCACGTACCCAGTTTAGTCGAAACAGGCGATCGATATTGCCGACTCCCACACCATGTCAGTTTTTGCATTGTTTCTCCCGACGGCGACACCGGGAAAGTGACTGGTAAAACTCTAGTGCGACAACTCAATTTAGCCGGAATTGGGATTAGTTCCGGCTCTGCTTGTAACAGCGGCAAACTGACTCCCAGCCCAATCTTATTGGCAATGGGATATAGTAAAACTATGGCTATTGGCGGAATTCGGTTGAGTTTGGGACGGGAAACAACCGAAGCTGATGTTGATTGGACTGCAAGTGCGATCGGGCAAATCTTAGATAGATTAATGCCAAAAGTAGCATTGTGTAGAAATTAGAAGATTGGGCGGTTTTGTCTGCACGCACAATCTCAGAAACCGGGTTTTTTCCGATATCTTCGCATCCCATCAAATATCCTCGTAAAAACCCGGTTTCTCGCCACCGACGCACAATCAAAATCTCAGAAACCGGGTTTTTTCCGATATCTTCGCCTCCCATCAAATATCCTCGTAAAAACCCGGTTTCTCGCCACCCACCCACCACCAACAATCTAAGAAACCGGGTTTTTTCCGATATCTTCGCCTCTCACCAAAGATTGTCGCAAAAACCCGGTTTCTCGCCACCCACCCATGATTCATCCGCGTCCATCTGCGTACATCCGCCAACATCTGCGGTTCAAAACTCCCAACTATGATAAAATAAACCCGATATTATTCACAACTCCCCAACAATGGAAGAAAACCGCGCCCAAGCCTACCTCGAACTAATTCACACCCTGCTGAATTGCCCCAGCGGCACCGAGCCCCAGATATTACAAGATAACTCAGAATTGTTGGATGTCGAATTTCTGGAAACTTGCGAGTTAGTAGCCGAAAAAATGGCACAGCAAGGAGGACAAAACGGCGCTGAATTCCTGCGAAATCTGATCGAACAACTATCACAATTAATCGATATCAACGATGGCGATATCTCCGCAGATGACAATCCCCAAGAGTATGGAAACTTTATTCTAGAATTACTGCAAGCAGAAGATGGTAGCAATAGCAATACAACAGTAATTCACCCGATGCTAGCTGAGCGAAAACATCTCCTCAATGCTCGTTTTTCGGAGATTTTAGAGCAAGTAATGGAGAGGTTGACTGGTGGCGAAAATGCCCAAACTATTGAGTCAATTGTCAGCATCGTTGAAGACTTGACGATTAATATTAGTAATTTTCCCGGTGGAAATAGAGCGAATAATATTGAAATTGCCATTGCCGCTTATCAACTTGTTTTAAATAATCGGCAACCGGGAAGCGAAAAATTTGCTCAAACTCAAAACAACTTAGCTGCGGCTTATATTACCAGAATCAAGGGTTCGCGGGCGGAAAATGTGGAAATGGCGATCGCCCTTTATGGCGCTGTTTTAACAGTCTACACCCTTGAGGCCTTCCCCGAAGATTGGGCTATGGCTCAAAATAACCTAGCTGCTGCTTACGCCAACAGAATCAAGGGTGTGCGGGCGGAAAATGTCGATCGCGCGATCGCATTTTTTGAGGCTGCTTTAATTGTTCGTACCCCTGAACAGTTTCCTGAAGATTGGGCAATGATTCAATATAACCTAGGTAATGCCCATAATGACAGAATCAACGGTTCGCGGGATGAAAATCTCGCAAAGGCGCGATCGTTTTATGAAGCGGCTTTAACAGTATATACCCGTGAGGATTTCCCTGAATATTGGGCAATGATTCAAAAGAAGCTGGCTAATGCCTAATGTGAGGCTGCTTTAACAATCTCAGAAACCGGGTTTTTTCCGATATCTTCGCCTAATACCAATTTAATGTGAAGTTGCACATATCTCGATCCCCGTTCTTCGGCGCTACCGTGTACACACAAGTCAGGGTTGAGCTAGCAGTCATCCCCAAAAGATGGACTCAAATTTCCTCAAACCCTGGACTAGAGTGGCGATTCCGGGGGGATGCCCTGATTGATAGCCAGACCATCCACCCAATCTAGCAATCAGCCAAGTTGCCCAGGGTAAGGAGTGTTTAGGGTGAGGGTTTTGCAACTTTTTAGTCCTGCCTTCTAGCTTTGGCTCTAATTGCTCCAGGAATGATTGCTGCTAGGACGGTGAATGCCAGGGTTGCTTCGAGGTCTGGTTTGTCCCGGCCTTCCACCAATTGAAGCGTCTTCAGCGCCACCTATCGCCCTAAAATAGTCAAGCGTTGAATGGCCTCTATCGATTCTAGTTGGGTGGATTCAATATCTAAACCATCGCGTTTGAGCGTGGCAAATAGTTGTTCAATCCACTCCTAGCCAGCGGTACCACAGGACGACTTGTAAAGCTTGTTCAACAGATTCGACTGGATGGGTCGTCAGCAATCGCCAGAGAATCGGTTTTTGGCCTGTGGGCGGACTCACTTCTCTGGCTTCAACGGCCCACAGTCCAACATGGTCTGGATAGTCTTCCGCACTCAGGTTATCCGGTCTTTGAATTTTAACTGATGCACAACGAACGGCGCGAGGCTCGCACTGCGGGCTGTACGGTTGAGTCTGGCGTCCGCCAGAACTTCTACAGAATAGGTTCCCTGAACGCTTTGCTGACCCAAAAAAGCATACAAAGAATCAGATTCGTGATGCAATCGACGATCTTGGCGAACCCTGACCAACAGATGGTTATAGCCATCGGGAATTCTAGCCCAAGCTTCATAGATATCGTTAACGCGAGTCTCCAATATGCGTCACCACAGCCGCACCACCGCCTTGGAGACACCGAGAAAGAGCTCTGGGCAGAGTCAATCCATTTAAAAGATTCCTTGTCTTCAATGGGTAATTTCTGATAGTTTCGTTCTTTTTTTGTCTTATGGCCAGCTTCCCGAGTCCAGAGTTGAACGTGACTCAATCCCAGAGGAAAGCCGGACTGTGCGTCCAATATCAGGGTTGGATGAAGGAAAAAGCCCACATCTTGATTGTTCCCGACAACACCTAACGACTTAAATTTCAATCGTCCAGCATGGGCTTGCAAGTTAATCTCACTGCTGTCGTTGATGGCTAGGACATGACGGCCATTTACCTGCTGTTGGCAATGATCTGACAGACTACGAACGAGTTCGGATATCGTCACATTCTCATTCTCTAGGAAGCGGTAATATCCCACTTGCTCAGCCCGATTACGACTAATTCGGCGAATATTTATCGAGTGATGCTGGCTGATTGCCTCGTAAAGTGAAGCCCCCTTTTTACCAGCCGAGGGTCTCCAAAGGCGGTTTGTGGGAGGTTAGCGGCATGGATTAAAATGGGGCTATTCATATCTGATCAGGCTTTCAACGCTTTTCCTCTAGTTTAGAGCAACTTGTGTGTACACAGCTTGCTAAGGGGGGGAGCAAGAGTTAGCCCTTTGTTAAGAGTGGGGAGCAAAAGTTTCGAGCATCCACAATCCCAAATTGAATAATCCAAAATCCAAAATTGCCATGACATCAAAAATCACCCTCACCATCACAGAAGGCAATCTCAAAGGTCAAGAATTCACCTTTGAATCCCGCACAACTTGCATCATCGGCCGCGCCAAAGATTGCTATCCCAAAATTCCCGACGATGACAAACACCGCACAATTTCCCGCTATCACTGCTTGCTAGATATCAATCCTCCCGACATCCGAGTGCGGGATTTTGGTAGCAAAAATGGTACGTTTGTTAACGGCGAAAAAATTGGTCAGCGAGAAGCACATCAAACTCCCGAACAAGCCGCAAAAATCCAATTCCCAGAATTTGACTTGCAGGGCGGAGATGAATTTACACTCAGCGATACTTCCTTTGGAGTTGGCATTGCCCTTGACCCGGAAATTGCTAAAACTATCAAATCGGAAAAACCCCCGACTATTCCCCCAAATCAACCGCAACTGTGGGAAATGCTCAAAGCTTTTCTGTTAAAAGCTGTGGGGGGTAAAAATAATATCGGAGTTCTCGGCGATTATGTGTTGCGGTCGGAGTTGGGTAAAGGTGGTTTTAGTTTAGTATATCTCGCAGAACACAAGCGGACAAAAGAACAAATTGCCCTGAAAGTGATGCTGCCAAAAGTAGCGGCGAATCAGCGGGCTGTCAATTAATTGGTTTTTGCGGGAAGTTGAAAATATGAAATATTTAAAACATCCCAATGTGGTAAGTTTTAAAGAGTCTGGTTATGCTGATGAAACTTTCTTTTTTACGATGGAATACTGCAATGGTGGCAGTGTTGTTGATTAGATGGAAAAACGCGGTGTCGGAACTTTGCCTGTGGATGAAGCTGTGGCGATTGTTCTGCAAGTTTTAGATGGTTTATCTTACACCCATAATGTGGAAATTCCGAATGTTAAATTGGCTGATGGGAGTTTTGGTAAAGGACGGGGTTTGATTCATCGCGATTTGAAGCCGGGGAATATTTTCCTGACGAATGTGGGCGGAAAACAAGTTGCGAAGGTTGGAGATTATGGCTTAGCAAAAGCCTTCGATTTGGCGGGATTAAGCGGTCAAACTCTGACGGGAAGTGCGGTGGGGACTCTGGGTTTTATGTCGCGACAGCAGGTGATTGATTTTAAGTATGCAAAACCGGAGGTTGATGTGTGGGCGGCGGCGGCTTGTTTGTATGCGATGTT
>CASBQF010000360.1 GCA_949127775.1 Oscillatoriales cyanobacterium PMM_0080 | reverse complement strand
CCCTTCCCATCTACTGTTTATTTGTACGCACCTACTTATCCCACAGCTCTACACTATTTGTAGTCGTAAGGTGCGCCGAAGAGCACCCTACAGATAGAATTTTTGTGGAACAGGCCGGAAAGCCTGTTCTGAAGAATGCTTTAAGTTATTGGATGAAAGTAAAATGCCGCTCCTAACACGATATAGGTTGCTAAAAGTAGCACTCCTTCGAGCCAATTCGATCGCCCATCGAGACTAATTAGATTTGCGATCGTAACTGCGATCGCCACTGCAACCACTTCAAAAGGATTAAAGTTTAAATCCATCGGCTGATCTATTACCAATCCAATAATCACCAAAATCGGAGCCACCAACAAAGCAACCAACAAACTCGAACCCATCGCCACAGAAACAGACAAATCCATATTATTTTTCAGTGCTACTCCTACCGCTGTTACATATTCGGCAGCACCGCCAACAATCGGCAATAGGATCACGCCTGTAAATAGCGGTGTCAATCCCAATCCCTTGGTAGTTTCTTCCACAACTCCGACAAATATTTCTGATTCAAAAGCAACGGCAACAGTTGATATAATTAATACCCCTACCCACAGCCACAAATTCGGCTTGTGTGTCACAGATTCGGTTGCGGAATTGTCAGAAATTTCTGACTCTAATTCTACCAAACCGACATCGTAAAGATAACTGTGAGTTTTCAAGGAAAATAGTAGAGTTAAGCCATAAACTGCAATTAGGACGATCGCAGTTATCAACGAAAGATTCTGAATCGCTGCGGGTTCGACTCCATTTGAGGTGTAAATTACCATTGTCGGCAACAGAATCGCGATTACTGCGAGAGTCATTGTGGAACCGTTCACCCGCGCGATAATCGGTTTAAATTCCTGTTCTTTGTATCGGATTCCTCCTAGCAGCATGGAAAGTCCCATGACTAAGAGTAAGTTGCTAATAATTGTGCCGGTTATGCTGGCTTTCACGATGTCAATTAAGCCGGCTCTCAGGGCAACTATGGCAATGATTAATTCTGTAGCATTGCCGAAGATTGCATTGAGTAAGCCGCCGATGGAAGGCCCAGTGACGATCGCCACTTCTTCTGTTGCTGTGCTCAACCAAATCGCCAGAGGTATAATGCCTAAAGCGGATGTGATGCAAACTGTCAGGGAACCCCAGTGCAAATACTCGGCAGCAATGGAAATGGGGATGAAAATTAACAGCGCTATGGAAAGAAGTTTTTTGATTGACATAGGAACTCGGATGGTGTATGGAAAAGTGAGGTCGAGTTGTCGGGGCGATCGCCAAATTGATTTTAGATAATTCAACTCTGGGCTGAGAATTTCCGCTAAGGGCGATCGATTGGAGATTTTAACCGCAAATGCGCCCAGATTGACGCATACAAATATTTAATGACGGTTAATTATTCCTTGAATTTGGTAGTTTTATCTGAGAAAGAGTGCGCCGTCATTGCGAATACTTAAAGATTTTTTATCTAAACCTAAATCGTTTGTCTCGTCTAATCTTACCTCTACTGTTCCTTCGGCAACAGGTTTCAAACTTACTTTCAATAATGCACCATCTTGTCGCCTAAATAAAATTGAGGCCGGTAGTTTCAATGCTTGCAGCGCGACTGTTGAATTTTCGGCTAAACTGCGACGATCAGTTTGTCCAACTACTTGATAAAATAGTCGATCGTTCGTTTTATTCGTTAATCTAACATTGACTTTGCCATTAACTGGAACTACCTTGCCGTCAGGAACTCTTTCTGGTTCATTAGTTTGGGCTATTTCCTCAGCAAAACTTGCATTTTGGGTGAAAGGTAAAAAGCTGTTGCCTGCTACGGTTAAAGTGATAGCAAGTAGACTTGCCAGACTGGTTTTGCCGATCGGTAGTTTGCACATTATTTTGTTGGATGAAGTGGGATTATCCTGACTTAAAAGCACTAATTAAACCAATAAAGAAAGAAGAAGTAAGAAGGAAAAATCAAAAAAGAAGGAAGGAAGAAGAAAGAAATAAGATTTTTCTCATCTCCCCATCTCCCACTCCTCCCCTCTGGCAATCTCCCACTCGAACACTCGGATATTCCCGCAGCGGCTATTCAACCCAACGCACCCGCACAAAATGAGCTTCTCGTCCCCAGAAGTCCTGACTTACAGAGATATCAACAATATTCAAATTAAACGGAATAGCAGTTGTCACGTAGCGCTGAGCCAGAGCTCCCACATCAGGAGCTAATTGAGCAGCAGCAGCAGCCGCCACACCCAAACCCAAAAGTTGTAGAATCGGGCCCCGAGGCAGAGCTAAATTGATACCGACAGCAAGTCCAGCAGTCAGCAGCATTCCCACTGACAAATTCGTGCCACAGCGGGGATGTACTGCTAAATCCCACTCTCCACTCGCAATCCGCTCCAAGGCCGATCGCACTGCCTGACGCAACTGCGTGATGTTCACGCCACCGTAAAGATAAAATCCTTGGTCTGTGGACATCCCACCCAATGACTCATTATCGGATCTTGCTGTGGGCGTAGTGCCAGATTGGCCCAAGACCCAAACTGTAGCGTGTTCCAAGGCATGAACTTGGCGCAAAGTCAAGACTTCCTTTAAGCCGGGCACAAAATTCAGTTGTCGCAGCAACTCGGAATCTTGAGTCGGTTGCGGGGCAAAGTCAAAAGGAAATTCGCTGTTGTGCCAAGAACTAGAAGCAGCATTTGTCGTCACGTCAAAAGGCCTCCACTAATATCAAATAAGCTGTTCTGCATTTAAATTGTATGTTAAAAAACAATCAAAAAATGAGTGGGGTGGGCGGGAGAACCCGCCCTAAATGTCAGGGCTGTTTCATTCTCTTGTAGGGGCGGTGCCCCCGTGCCCGCCCGAACTCTGAAACACCTGCAAAATCCTCGATCAAGAGGGTCGGCACGCACCATCCACGACCCCTACAAAATTATCGTTTTCTTGAGAATGAAACAGCCCTGCCCTAAATGCACAATTTAAATGCGGAAGAGCTTATTAAGTTTCAGAAACTAGATTTACGGTTGAACGCGCTTGCCTGCGCGAAACTCTCCCGAAAACCGTCTGCCTTTAGCATCTGTAATTATGCCCCTACCGTGAGGTAGTCCCTTGCGCAATTCGCCTTCGTAGCGAATGCCGTTTGGGAAGCTGCAACTACCTTTGCCGTCTAGCTTGTCGTTAAAAAACTGACCGTCGCAGCGGGTGCCGTCAGCGCGGGTGAACACTCCCCGCCCAAACGGGTTCCCTGCGAAAAACTGTCCGGCGTAGCGATCGCCACTAGCAAAGATAAATTGCCCTTGGCCGTGTGGCTGACTGCTAGAAGCGCCGGCGCCAACTTGTTGAACAATTTCAAAGGTTCCCCTGTAGCGATCGCCATTGGCAAAAATAGCTTCTCCCCTGACGATCAAACCGTTACGGAACTCTCCCACCATGCGGTCATCGTTGGCGAACAGGAATAGGCCTTGACCATTGGGCACGCCGTTGCGAAATTGTCCTTCATAGCGATCGCCCTTGGAGTATACGTACACTCCTTGTCCCTGGGGTCTGCCGTTGACGAAATTGCCGTCATAATTGTCGCCATTTTCATAGTTGCACTTGACTCGACCGTTGGGAGGTGAGCCTTCGCAAGCGGGAGGGCGCTTTTGGTCTGAGGCTGGGGCTGCTAATGATGACTGACTGTTGGCTACCAGTGAGAGGCATCCTACCCCCGAACTAACCAACATCAGTATTCCGAGTTTTTGAATTGAGCGAAGCATGACTGTTCTCAATTTTGGTTGTAAGGATTGAGGTAAATTTTTCATTAAACTGGGTTTTGCGCAACTTTGGGAGATTTTTCTCCCACAACTTTAGAAACCTCTACACCGTTTTCTTCTAAAATCACAATCGGATCGGCTCCTGATTTGAAATCAACTCGTTTGATCAGCACCTGCCCGCTGGCAATCCGCTGTCCTACTTTGATATATCGACTTGTTGGCTCACTAGCAGCCTTGACAATCACCAGTATGTCATTACCAACTCTGACTACGCCACTAACTTCAACTCCTTTGGCATTGTCTGTCGAAGGAGGTGGTGGTGGTGGTGCCGGAGGTGGTGGGGGATTCGGGTCTTGCCACGACGGTGGCGCAGATAATTCTGGCAGTTTCGGCAGACCGGGAATTTCTCTAGTCGCAATGTTAGGAATCGTGGGAGGGCCGGGGG
>CASBQF010000359.1 GCA_949127775.1 Oscillatoriales cyanobacterium PMM_0080 | reverse complement strand
AGTGCGGGAGATGGGGAGTGCGGGAGATGGGGAGTGCGGGAGATGGAAAAATATTCCCTCTTCCCTCTTCCTTCTTCCTTCTTCCTTCTTCCTTCGGAAGCCTTCTACCTTCAGAAGACGCTCACCGTCTATAATCAGCAAGTTAAATATTTACGTCAAGACCTATGGAAGCACCACATAACGATTTGCTACAACAAATAGCCCAACTATCGGAAAATTATGCTAATTTAGCCGATCGACTCTCGCAAGCAGCCAAACAACTGCAAGACTCGGGCCTTCCTCCCTCCGACAGCTTGCTACAAGAAATCGCCACCTACAGTCGCAACTTTGGCGCAGTTAAAAAACAAGCTCTCGAAGCCAGCAAATCGGCGATCGCCCCGGGGGAAATTGCTTCCCTCAAAGACATTCAAAACTTAATTCAAACTGCCGCAGCGTCTGTTGGTAAAGCCGAAATTCGTGACGCAGCCTTGAAAGTGCTCGATCGAATTTTAGCCATAGCCCACCGCGAACAAAGCGACTTCGCACCCTTACAATCAGTGCATGGTAAAGCCCGCGAACTTCAGCGCGCCATTTCCGAATCAAGCCCGACTCAACTGCATTCCGACGCAGAATCCTTAGTCAGCGGCAAACACCCAGTTGCAGCAGTGCTCGCCCTGGTAGAGCAGCAAGACAAATTAGATGATGAACAGTGGGTGATTCTGGAAGAAACAGTCAGCGCCGCTTTTGGCAAACAATTAGCCGTCGCCATTTCCAGAGGCAAATTAACCGTTGCTGAGATGGTAAAAGCAGCACCGTCTCAAGTCGAACCCGCATTTAAAGCAGCAACCGCAGCGAAAATGGCCGCCCAACCTTTGCCGGAAGTGATTATCATTCCATCGGGAAATGTCGCACCGAAACAAGTTACAGTCGCGCCACAAATCCAAATTTTGGAATCCCCCGCACCTTCCGCCCCCATGCACGAAGTGATTATTGTGCCTAGCGTAGAAGTACCTAAATCCCTGCAAACAACCGGCTCGGGGAATATTGTGTTTGGGACACCTCGCGAGATTCAACAAGTGCCTGTAGAAGGCGGTTTGGGTATCAAAGTGTTGGCGCACATTCAGGGAATTGGCGATCGAACTTTTGGTGCTCAAGAATATGCCGGTACTAAAGCTCAAGGGCGTCGCGTCGAAGGATTTGGAATTAATATCGAGCCACCAATTCCCGGCTTACAAGTCGAGTATATGGCTCACGTCGAAAGTGTTGGCGATACTGCTTGGATTTGCGATGGAGAATTGGCGGGTTTTCGGGGGCAAGCGAAACGAATTGAAGGATTTGCCGTGCGGTTGAGCGGGCCACAAGCTGATAAGTATGACGTATTTTATAGCGCTCACATTCAAAACATCGGCGACACCGATGTGTCCTCCAATGGCGATTATTGCGGCACTCGCGGTAAAGCTTTGAGAATTGAGGGCATCAAAGTTTGGATCGCGCCGTCTGCGAGTTCTCAAGTTGCGCCGACTGTAGGTTTAAAAGTGTTGGCGCATATTCAAGGAATTGGCGATCGAACTTTTAGCGATAAAGAATACGCTGGTACAAAGGCTCAAGGGCGTCGCGTCGAAGGATTTCAAATTAAATTAGAGCCTCCGACTGCGGGTTTAAATTTGCAGTACATGGCTCACGTTGAAGGAGTTGGCGATACTGCTTGGATATCGGAAGGGGAATTAGCTGGTTTCCGGGGCAAAGCCAAGCGAATTGAGGGATTTGCAGCACGGCTGACTGGAGCTTCCGCTGATAAATACGACGTGTTTTATACAGCTCATATTCAGAATGTGGGTGATACTCCTGTTACTTCTAACGGTCAATATTGTGGCACTCGCGCCAAAGGTTTGAGGGTTGAGGGGATGACTGTTTGGGTTGAGGCTAAGGCGTAAAGATTGAGAATGCGCTAATCTCAGAAACCGGGTTTCTTCCTATATTTTTCGTACTCAACCGAAATTTGTCGCAGAAACCCGGTTTCTCGCCACCTGCAAAGTCTTGGTGCACGCTAATCTCAGAAACCGAGTTTCTTCCTGTATTTTTCGTACTCAACCGAAATTTGTCGCAGAAACCCGGTTTTTTTAGCCTACCTACTTACGGTCAATCCTGTGCTAATGGTGCAGCAGGTGCGATAAGCTTTCTACAGCATGGGCGATCGCACTTGGAGCAGTTTCACAAGCGGCTTCGGCGGCGCAGTGGCTGGCGTGGAGTGCGTGTCCGACTGTTTTCGCTCCACAGTCGATCGCGCTATCAGCTACAAAACCATTAGCCTCGTACTGGCCCATTTCGGCTTGCATCTTTTTGTTAAACTCAGATTGATTCGGTTCCTAGTTGCGGACTGTTTGGACAATCTCGATCGCAGACCAAATTAGCATTCCCAGGGCGATCGCAGCAATTAAGTATTCCATAGCTTTCTTAAAAGTTGAGGTTAGCTTTATCTAATTTAACGCAGCAATTGGCAGTCAGCAGGATAAAACGTATCTAATGCGAGTTCAGATTTCCGTCTTTTCTAGTCTTCGACAGCCGGATAGTTCGGCACTCAAGTAATAGTTTCAACAATTAATAACAGAGTAATTATTTTAGAGTCTAACTTAATTTATACTGTAATTGAAACCGAAACAAAATCGGGTACATCTCAGTTTGGAAAATATATCTGTAGGGGCGAAGCATGACGGCAGTAAATATGAGATTATAACTAATAACTTATATGCCGTCATGCTTCGCCCTCTTCAAAAGTGAGATGCACCCAACAAAATTTATAATGGTGAACTAAAAAAATCATGCCCTACAGTCAATTTACTACGATCGCCAAAGCGAAACAAGCTTTCGGTCTCACAGTCCAAGAAGGAGCTCGCTTCATACCACCGCTAAGCCCGATCGCACCATCAGACATTCTCAGCGGCACCCTCCGAGATAGCCTCCCCATCGTCGCCACATCGGGAAGTGAAAAAGCGCGATCGGAAGGGATTATCTATCCCGTACTGCTAGAAGTGAGGCGGATTCTCGATCGCCAAATTAGCCTTTTCTCCGGCGAAGACTTCACCATCGACGAAGCTGTCGGGCTGAATGGAGTGTTTGATTTTCTGCTGACGCGATCGTCCGAAGTCCTAGAAATTGAAGCCCCCGCCGTTGTAATTGTCGAAGCAAAAAAGACCGATCTCAAAAGCGGATTAGGTCAGTGTATTGCCGAAATGGTTGCCGCTCAGCGCTTCAATCAAGCCCAAGAAAAAAACATCCCCATCATTTATGGGAGCGTGAGTAATGGCATTCAATGGCAATTTATCAAACTCGAAAACCAAATTGTGACGATCGACTTATCCGTCTATCCTCTGCCGCCAGTCGAGCAAATCCTCAGCTTCTTTGTTTGGATGATCCAGAATGGTGCCGTTGACTCAGAAACAATTTAACCTTGCAAAGCCGCCAACAGACACAGCAACAAAGCCTCCGTCCACTCCACGACAGCACCATAAGTATCGCCCGTGTGGCCACCCAAACGGTGGTTAAACCAGGCTCCGGCAAAAATTCCGATCGCACTTCCGCCCAAAGCCATCCCCACCGCCAACAGCCAACGATCGCCCTCTAAGACAACTTGGAGCACGCTCAAACTCAGCAGCAGCAATACTCCGGGAATAAAATCAAACGGAGAATAAATCGATTCTTTGTGAAAAGCTCCCTTACCTTCGGCCCGGAGATAGGGATAGCGGGCGATCGCCACCAATTGGCCCCATCGGCCCCAACCCGCTACACCCATCAAAGCCAGCCACCGATAGTTATTCAAGTCCGAGAGCGCCGCAGTTTTCAGCAGGACGATCGCGATCGCAGCCATCGCCCCAAAAGCTCCTGTAACGCTGTCCCGCATCACTTCCAGCCTCCGCACCGGGTCGGGGACAGCCAGCCCGTCCGCCGCGTCCATTGCCCCGTCTAGGTGCAGCCCGCCAGTCACGGCAATGCCCAAAACTACTACTAAGGCCGATCGAGTCAAAGCAGGCATTCCCAACAACTGCAAGCCCAGATCCGCCAGTCCCAGCATCCCGCCAATCAACAGCCCGATCGCCGGTGCCAAGCGAGCAATGCCCCGAAACTCCAAAGTCCAAGACATCGGCACCGGCAAACAAGTATAGAAAGCGACTGCGGCTGCGACGGCAGCGCCCTGAGTCCGGAAAAAGTCGATCGTAGAGCGAACCAATTTATTATTCACCATAAAATAAAAATTTTTTCATCTTTTATACAGTTGCTAATTCATTAGCCTGTGCCAGAATTGGAACTGTAACAGCCTAGTCCTTTGGAACGGGTATTCCTCCTGGCCGAGATATTTCCCAGAAAAACCTCTGCCGACAGCTATCCCCAAGATCCCAATCTCAAATGGCTAAACTCAAGACCCGAGTTTCCCGTATCCAGAATTCTAGCTAACTCCCTGATTTCCTAGACGGGAACATATTACAACAGAGGCTTTTGCTCCATGAGTGACCAATTAAATAACAGGGTAGTTGCTCCTTGCATCATTGATACAGGCATTGTCATCAACAAGCGCGATATCAAAAGATTGCTGTTTGATTTAGGACGTGTCCGCTACCTTCACATCCAAGATGGCAAGGTTTACAGCGAAGGGGAAGGGTATGTGCTCGAAGTCTTCGCCAACCCCGATCGTTCTACCCTGATTGCCAACCACGCGCTTTATTTGAACGTATATAGTTTTGATTACCTGGAACTGAAACAGTCCCCAGAAGAAGGTTCTTATTTTGACCTAATTCAAGAAGGACGGCAGTTGCGGTTAATTCCCCTGTCCAATGCTTTGCAAGAGCAAGTCACCCGGAATTTAAATGCTGCGGCTTTAGATGCGGCTGTCGATCAGGTACTCTCAGGGAACTGGGATCTGCAATTGGATGATGATGATTCCCCGTTTTAATCGTCAGTCAGTCGATTTTAGATTTTAGATTTTAGATTTTAGATTTACTCACGTATTGGGTAGAACGTAGAACTAAGATCTAAAATTTTTTGCCCTCCACGACGATTGTCGGAAACTTGTCTCCGTTTTTGGGCGGAGTCATGGGTTTTTTGTGTCAATCTCAACAACAATAGATTAGGTAACACGGACGGCCTCGACGGTGAGTAATGACTGAAGACAAGGCGAAATTTTCTTTTAAATGTCAGGCTAATTGCAGCCATACCCAAGCACGTGCAGCGGTTTTCAAAACTCCCCACGGTATTGTGGAAACGCCTAAATTTATGCCTGTGGGGACGTTGGCTAATGTCAAAACCTTGACGCCGGCACATCTTGAGGACGCGGGTTCTCAAATGGTTTTGGCAAATACTTATCATTTGCACTTGCAGCCCGGGGAAGCGATTGTCGCCGGCGCGGGTGGATTGCACAAATTTATGGCTTGGCCAGGCCCAATACTGACGGATTCCGGTGGCTTTCAGGTGTTTAGCTTGAGCCAAGCGCGGACTATTTCTGAGGATGGGGTGATTTTTCGTTCTCCTCGCGACGGCCGGATGATTAATCTAACGCCGGAAAAGTCGATCGAGATTCAGAACGAATTGGGCGCTGATGTGATTATGGCCTTTGATGAGTGTCCCCCTTACCCAGCTACGCGGGAAGAGGTGGAGGCGGCGACAGATAGAACTTACCGCTGGCTAAAACGCTGTATGCAAGCTCACTCGCGCCCGGATCAGGTTTTGTTCGGCATCGTGCAGGGGGGCGTTTTCCCCGATTTACGATCGCGCTCCGCAAACCAGTTAGTAGATTTAGATTTACCAGGTTATGCGATCGGCGGAGTTAGTGTCGGGGAATCGGGGGATTTGATCGCAGAAATTGTGAAAGTGACTGCACCTTTGTTGCCGGCAAATAAGCCCCGTTATTTGATGGGGATTGGGACTTATCGCGAAATGGCGTTGGCTGTGGCGAGTGGTGTAGATATGTTTGACTGCGTGATTCCGACTCGCCTGGGCCGCCACGGGACGGCTTTTGTACGCGGGGAGCGCTGGAATTTGAAAAATGCTCGGTTTCGGGAGGATTTTGCTCCGCTGGATGAGTCTTGTCCTTGTTACACTTGCCAAAAATTTAGTCGGGCTTATTTGGCACACTTGGCGCGGGCGAACGAAGCACTGGGGTATACTTTGCTGGCGCTGCACAATGTGACGGAGTTGGTTCGCTTTACTGGGAGGATGCGGGAGGCGATTTTAGCCGATCGATTTACTGAAGAGTTTGCCCACTGGCTTGCACCGACTGTCGATCGATCATGATTGTCGTGGGTGAAGATATGCGACAATTATGACAATTGTGTTGGATAGGTAAGTTGATTCATGGAAGCTGCATTACTCTTAGCAAAAATGCCCGAAGCTTATTCGGTCTTTGAACCACTGGTTAATATTTTGCCGGTGATTCCCGTGTTTTTCTTGCTGCTGGCTTTTGTTTGGCAAGCGGCTGTCGGATTCAGATAAGTTTGATTTCATTAAAAACAGGGGCAATTTATTAATTGCCCCTGCTTTTACTTGTTGAGTTTTTGGGCTGATCTCGTTTTCCTGAAATCCGTTAAATCCGTTATATCAATTCCGGTAGCATCGGAATTATTAGCAAAAATGAGGAGACGGCAGTGCCGTATCCCTACACTATTAGGTTGGGTAGCGACACGGCACTGCCGTCTCCTCTCCTCTATATCATGTCGCTCGTGTAACCGGAATTGATATTACACAATCCGTTGCCGAACTTCGTTCAACTCCCGCCGATCGCACTTTTAAACGCCGGTCTTTCGGAGATCCGCTTCATGTAATCTAAAACAGCCGGATACGCGCTCAGGTCTAGTTTAAGCATCATCGGAATGTAGTTTAAAATTGATCCGACTGCTGCGTCGGCGACACCGAATTCAGCGCCCATTAAAAACTGCTGTTTCTCGAAGATGCGATTTAATGGTTGTAACAATTTCGGGGTTTCGCGATCGCGACTTGCTTCGACAAAGATTCCCGGGCCGAGGGTAGCGTTTGCAAAGATTACCCACTGCACGATTTCGGCTTGTTGTTCCAAACTCTCGGGCATCTTACCATATTTTTGAGCTAAATACAGCAAAATTGCCCCGGATTCCCAAAGTTTAAAATCTCCGTCCACAATTGCCGGTACTTTGCCGATCGGGTTAATTTCAAGAAACTCAGGCTGCAAGTGCTCCCCTGCTTGCATATCCAGCATCACAAATTCGTAAGGAACCGCTATTTCTTCTAAATACCACTTGACAATTGAGGCTCTGCTGCGAGCTCCGCCGTAAAGTTTCAGCACCGTTTGGTTCCTTTAACACAATCTGATGATTGTAGCATTTTAAAATTGGGCATTGGATGCAGAGCCTCCTGGTATATGTTCCCAGGTAGAGAGAGCCTAGGAGCAAGGAATTCTAAAATCTAAAATCAATTGACTGCCGGCGCTGCCATTAAATGCGACCATAAGATATTACTGCCGATCGCAATTAAAATCGCACCTCCGAGGAACTCTATTTTCTTCCCAAACAAGTTGCCGCATTTGTGTCCGATGAACACGCCAGCAAATACGACAAAAAAAGTAATAAAGCCGATCGACGTAATCACAGGGCCGATCGAAGTTTTTAGCACTGCAAATCCGATCCCAACCGCGAGAGCATCGATACTCGTCGCCACCGATAGCGCGATCAAAGTCCCCGTATCCAACGGATTGAACTTTTTCTGGCCTTCTTCACTGTGCAGCGATTCGTAAATCATTCTACCGCCAATGAGACTCAAAAGCCCAAAAGCTATCCAATGGTCGATCGGCGTTATCAAAAAACTAAAACTCAGACCGATAAACCATCCTATCAAGGGCATCAAAGCTTGGAAACCGCCGAAAAATAAGGCGATTTTTAAAGCTTTGTTCACCTTCATATGTTTGATTGCTAAACCGCTAGAAACCGCAACAGCAAAAGCATCTGCTGCTAGTCCCAAGGAAAGAAAGACGGTAGTGGCTGCATCCATGTTTATAAACTGTTATATGTTATGAGGAAAGTGTTCTTATCGACAGTTTTACTGTACACTAAAATTCAATAAAATTGCTTTTTTATCATAATTAATTCATTGTCTTTTCATATTTTTTTCACAATTGGCGAGTCGTGAAATAATCTGTGCTTAGCTTAGTCCTGGATGTACATACTAGGATTTTATGTCATTCTTGACCATCTGTCGCAATGTTTTGACTACGCTCAACACAAGTCTCAAAGCCTTGCTAAATTATTACAATGCTTCATTCAGTTGACAGTTACCTCTACCTGGAAGGAAGAGGATTGAGGCAATGAATATTCTGATTTTAATTTCTCCCTCAAAGGGTTCCAGCTTTAAACCAATTCTTTCTGGTAAATCCTAGATTGTTGATTTTCGATCGCACTGACTGTATTTGTGCTCAAAAAGCATAGAATAGTGTAGAAGTCAACAACCAACTACTGCAAATGTCAGGGTCGAATCCGCCAACATCTCTCGCGCCCTCATCCATCGAACAATCCCTCAAACATTTCTTTGGCTATGACTCTTTCCGCCCAGGGCAGCGGGAAATTGTTGAAGCTGCTCTAGAAAAACGGGATATGATGATTGTCATGCCGACTGGCGGTGGCAAGTCTTTGTGCTTTCAATTACCTGCTTTATTGAAACCGGGATTGACTGTGGTTGTCTCGCCGCTAATTGCCTTAATGCAAGACCAGGTGGAAGCTTTGCAGGATAATGGGATTGGGGCGACTTTTCTCAACAGCACTTTGAGCGCGATGGAAACTCGATCGCGCGAAACTGCAATTCTTGAAGGTAAAATTAAACTACTGTACGTTGCGCCAGAACGGTTGCTGGGCGAGAGATTTTTACCGTTTTTAGATATAGTAGCCAATAAGTTAGGAATTTCGGCATTTGCGATCGACGAAGCCCACTGCGTTTCGGAATGGGGACACGACTTTCGTCCAGAATACCGACAAATGGAGCGAGTGCGCGATCGATATCCCGACATCCCCATTATGGGACTAACTGCCACCGCCACCGAGCGCGTCCGTCAAGACATCATCCAGCAGCTAACCCTGCGCAATCCCTACATCCACGTCGCCAGCTTCAACCGCCCCAATTTATACTACGAAGTCCGCCAAAAAAACAAGCACAGTTTTGCCGAAGTTCTGCAAATCATCCAAAAAAAAGGCGGTTCAGGAATTATTTACTGTCTCAGCCGCAAAAAAGTTGAAGAAGTTGCCTATAAATTGCAGCAGAGTGGCATCCAAGCTTTACCGTACCATGCGGGGATGAATAATGTCGATCGTACAACCAATCAAACCCGCTTCATTCGCGACGACGTGCAAGTAATGGTAGCAACAGTCGCCTTCGGCATGGGAATCAACAAACCCGACGTGCGATTTGTAATTCACCACGACTTACCCAAGAATCTCGAAGGATACTATCAAGAATCAGGCCGCGCCGGCAGAGACAACGAACCATCCCACTGCACCTTATTCTTCGGATTCGGCGATGTCAAAACCATCGAATATATCATCGATCAAAAACCCGACGAGCAAGAGCAACGAATTGCCCGCCAACAATTACGGCGAGTAATTAACTATGCAGAATCCAGTGAATGCCGTCGCACAGTTCAATTAAGCTATTTTGGCGATTCATTTCCCGGCAACTGCGGCAATTGCGATAACTGTTGCAACAAAAAACCAGTAGAAGATTGGACACTTGAAGCCATGAAATTTCTTTCCTGCATCGCCAGATGCCAAGAAAAATTCGGCATGAATCATATTATTGACGTGCTGCGCGGCTCAAAAAGTCAAAAAATATTGCAATACCAACACAACCAACTTTCTACCTACGGAATCGGCAAAGATAGAAGTGCAGACGATTGGAAAAGATTAAGTCGTTCACTAATAAATCAAGGTTTGTTAGACGAAAGAACAGACGGTTTTCCTATTTTGAAACTCAACGAGAAAAGTTGGGAAATCATGAAACGCCAGCGCACAGTCGAAATCGCCATCGAAGCGCCGCGAGAAGTACAGGGAAGAACTCGCTCTTTAGCAGTAGAAGTAGAAGGCTTATTTTCCATATTACGAAGTCTCCGTAAACAAATTGCCGACGAACAATTTGTGCCACCTTACGTAGTTTTTGCTGATAGAAGCTTACGAGATATGGCAGAAAAACGCCCGCAAAATCTCACAGACTTTGAGGATGTTTACGGCGTCGGTAGCAACAAGCGAGATAAATATGGCAAGGTTTTCTTAGAAGCAATTCACACTTTTTGCAAAGAACAAGGATTGCCAACAGGTGCAACATCTTCTGATGTCGCTAGTCCCCCGATTCTTGCTAATGCAGCGTCTTATTCGCAGATGCAAACCTGGGAATTATACCGACAAAATTTGAGTGTTCAAGCAATAGCGAATGCGCGGGGCATGAGTCCTAATACTATTTCTGGGCATTTGGTAGAATTGATGGATATGGGGCGGGAAGTTGATATCAATGTGTTGGTGGAATCGGAGCGCCAGCAGGCGATTGTGAACGCAATAGAGATTATTGGGGATGAGAAATTGAGAGCGATTTATGAGTTTTTACAGGAAGCTTATACGTTTGAGGAGATTAAGTTGGTGCGCGCTTGGTGGCGGCAAAATTATGTGGGTTTTTAACCGCAGATATAGGCGGATTAACGCCAGGGCTGTTTCATTCTCAATAAAACGATAATTTTGTAGGGGTCGTGCCCCCGTGCCGACCCTCTTAATCGAGGATTTTGCAGGTGTTTCAGAGCTCGGGCGGGCACTCTTGGCACCGCCCCTACAAGAGAATGAAATAGCCCTGTGATCAACTCTAATCGACGCAGATGATTGATAGGAGGGAAAATGAGAATTAAAAAATTAGCTTTTTGGGATAATTTACGAGAGTGGCATTTTGAACCGATATCTTTTTCCAACTTGGCTTTATTAGTTGGTGTGTCTGGTGTCGGCAAAACACAAATTTTGAAAGGAATTTTGAATTTACAACGAATAGCTAATGGTGCTTCATTAAACGGTTTAGCATGGGATATTACATTCTCGACAGTAAATAATGTAGAATATCGCTGGCAAGGCGAATTTGAAACACAAAAAATCCCTGTCATAATTCCTAATCAGGCAGACGAAGCCAGTAACTTTAGGATTGTCCACGAGCATTTATCTAGAAATGGAGATAGAATTATCGAGAGAACTCCTACAGAAATTAAGTTTAAAGGAAATATAACGCCAAAATTGTCACCGTTTCAAAGTACAGTAAAAATATTAAATCAAGAAGAAGATATTTCACCAATTCAGCAGGGTTTTGAGAAAATTATTTACAGTGATAATTCTACCTCCGTTACTCCAATTCATGGTATACGTCAAACCCTGGTTTCTATATTTTTGACAAATCAATTCTCATTAAATATTATTAAAACCAGTAATTTTCCAATATTTATTAAAATGGCTTTAATTGCTCGCCATTACTCCGATATTTTTAATAACATCATAAACATATTTATAGATATATTCCCTCAAGTTGAAGACGTTAAAATAGAAGCAGTTCCAAATAATGACGATTCATCATTTATAAGTTTTCCAATTCAGATCAAAGAAAAAGGTGTCAATAATTGGATTTCTCAAAATAACATTTCATCGGGAATGTTGAAAACGCTAATTCTCATTAGCGAACTTTACTTGTCGCCAGAAGGAACTATAATTCTGATTGATGAATTTGAAAACAGCTTGGGAATTAACTGTATCGACATTGTTACCGATTTGCTCGCGGAAAATAGAAACATTCAATTCATCCTCACCAGTCATCATCCGTACATTATCAACAATATCAGTATGGAATACTGGAAAATAGTAACCCGCAAGGGAGGTGTAGTAACGGTAACTGATGCTAAAGATTTGAACCTGGGCAAATCTAGACATCAGGCTTTTACGCAATTGATTAATCTTGAAGAATATAACGAAGGAATCAAAGTTGAATGAATTTGTATTTTTTAGTCGAAGGGATGCAATCGGAGAGAAAAGTTTATCCAGCTTGGCTAAGTCATTTATTGCCTGAATTAACACGAGTTCAGAGTTGCGATGAGGTGAATAAAAAAAACTATTACTTGATTAGTGGTGAAGGATATCCTTCATTATATGATTTTATTCCTCCTTCGATTGAGGAAATCAATTTAAGCGGGAAATACAACTATTTTGTAGTGTGTCTTGATGCTGAGGAAAATACTGTTGCTGAAAGGCACGCAGAAATTTATGATTTTTTAAATCAGGAAAAGCTAGCATTAAAAAAGGTTCTTCCTTACTTGGTATGCCAAACTAACAATTAAAATGCCAAGTAAGCAAACATCTATTTTTGTAGTTTTCAAAATTTCTAAAGCCATATGCAGAACGTTTTATCAACTT
>CASBQF010000358.1 GCA_949127775.1 Oscillatoriales cyanobacterium PMM_0080 | reverse complement strand
GACGAAGACGACCAACAAGAATTTACCGCCCGCAAAGTTACTGGGCCGCTGCAAAAATACGCCGTACCTCTAGTCAGTTTCTTCGTCCTCGCAGAAGTCGTCTACGTGTTGGTAGATTTCCAATTCTACAGCCAGCTAGAATACCAAAACCCTTCGGACGGCGCGAGTGGAGCTAGCTGGATCGCTAGCTTTTTGGGCATTTACGAAGGTATACAAGGCTTGTTTCAAGTCGCAACTCAGTGGTTCGCTTCTAGCCGCTTGGTAGAACGAATCGGCGTGTTTGTGACGGCGATGATTTTGCCCGCAGGTATCGCTATACTCGGGGTGCTGACCATAGGAGCATCGCTGGGCCAGCTAGTGTCTGTGTTCATCGGACTGATATTGCTGAGATTTTTCGACGAATTGCTACACTACACGCTGTTGGAAACTGTGAGCCCGGTTTTATTCCAACCGATTCCTGACAATATTCGATCGGGCATTCAAACTCTAGTCAACGGTGTGGGCGAACCTTTGTCCTGCGGAGTGACAGGAGTCGGCATCCTAATTATGCTGTGGGTGACAGATAAGGTACTGCCCCACCAAGACGAAAAGGACACGCTATTTCACGACAACCAAAGCTTGGTATTCATCGGGGCGATCGTACTTTTGGCCCTGCTGTGGGTATTTGTGGTGTGGCTGATCCGCTCTCAATACGTTGGTTTGTTGGTCAAAAGTGCCGAACGCGGGCGCTTGGGCGTCACCGACGTTGACCTCAAAGCTCTGAAGCGCGCAGTGGTGGAAACTTTGGAAAAGCCGGGGGGCGAAGATGAAAAGCGCTCCTGCATAGAACTCCTGACCCAAATTGACCCGAAAAATGTCGGAGAAGTTTTGGCACCCATCCTGGAAGTGTTGCCTTCAGCTTTGCAGCGCCAGAGCTTGGAAACTATGCTGCAACACCCGAACCCGGAATATTTAGAAGCTGTACGGGCGCTTTCGCAGCAATCCTTGCCGCCGGAGGTGCTGGCCTTGGCTTTGCGCTACATCTGGCTGACGGAAGCTGAACCGAATATCGACAGCTTGCGGCCTTACTTGCAGCCGATCGTCGATCCGGTAGTACGAGGCACGGCTGCTGCTTTAATTATGAGAAGGGGTGATCGCCAGCAAAAGGCAGAGGCTACTAATACGCTGCGCCAAATGCTGACGCACAAGATGGAACGGGAACGGGTGATGGGCACGCGGGCTCTGGGAGAGGCTGATTATTTGCAAGGACTGCGGCTTTATATCCCCAATCTGTTGCAAGATGAATCTCTACGAGTGCGCTGTGCTCTGTTAGACGTGATTTCTTCTACTCATTCGGAAGAATATTATCCTTCGCTGCTGCGCGGACTCGGTTACAAATCGACTCGGGAAGCGGCTTTGCAGGCGATCGTCAAACTTCACAATGATGCGATTCCTTTGCTCGTCTATTTGGCTGAGGATATCCATAAGTCGGATTTGGTCAGGTTGCAAGCTTGGACGGCTCTGGGTCAAATTGGGACTGTGGAGGCGATCGATATTTTGGTCAGCAATTTGGTGACGGCTTGGGGAACTACGAGGCGCAACATCCTCCGTATCCTGTTGAAAATGCCTGCGGAAGCGGGGATAGAAGGGGTTCTAGACCGCATCGGCCGCAGCGGATTGGAAACTCTCATCGAGCAGGAGTTGATGTTTATCGGTCAAATTTATGCCGGTCTGGTAGATTTGTCTGGGGTGACAACCTACGGCAATTTTTCCGATCGAGATCCGAACAGCGCCGGGACATCTGGAAACGATACGGCTCAATTGTTGCAGCGGGCTCTGACGGGGTTGGAAGCTGATGCCACGGATCGGTGTTTTTTGCTGATGAAGTTTCTTTATCCGCTGGAGACTGTACAAGCCGCTGCTTTTAACATCGCTTCGGGTCAACCTTCTTTGGTGGCTAGGGGATTGGAAATTCTCGATAATACTGTGGATATAGTTAGGAAGCGATCGCTCCTGAATTTGTTCGAGCAGCACTCGGAAAGAGAAAAATTGAGCAACCTCTCCGAATTGATGGTTTACAAAGCTCTAGCCCCTAGCGATCGTTTGCGCCGTTTGCTAGAATTGCGCCACTTCCTTTCGGATTGGGCTTTGGCCTGCTGCTTTCACTTGGCTAGAGAAGCGCGCTGGAGCCTTACTGCTCAACAAACTCTCGTCTGTCTGCAACACCCGACGGGTTTTGTCCGCGAAGCAGTGTTAGCCTATTTGAAAATAGCTTCGCCTCGGGCTTTGCTTGAATTGCTGCCCAGGCTGCAAGATGATCCCGATAATTTGGTATCAGCTCAAGTTGAAGAAATGATGGCAGAGTTGGGTGGTGGGAGAAAAAGGTAAGATTAGTCATTAGTTAGTTGTTATTTGTTATTTGTTATTTGTTGGTTATTAATTATTCGTTATAATAACTAATAACCAATAACTGATAACCAATAACAAATAACAACTAACCCCCTTCCCCTTTTTAAGTTTAAATTAATCACTGCATCGCATTATGTTAACTAGCGTCGAACGCCTATTGTTTGTGAGGGAAGTTCCGATTTTTAAGGAACTGCGAGATGATTTTCTGGTGCGTCTAGCATCGGTAATGGATGAACTTTCCTTTCCTTCCAAGCACAGGATTTTTACGGAAGGACAAGAAGGTCGATCGCTCTATATCTTGGTATCGGGTACGGTGCGGGTTCATATTGGCGATCGGGATTTGGCACAGTTGAAGGCTGGGGCTTGTTTCGGGGAAATGTCGCTGTTTGATGCAGAACCTCGATCGGCTTCTATTTCGACTCTGGAACAATCGGAGTGTTTGATGTTGACTCAAATGCAGCTCTACGATGCTATTGATGAAACGCCGGGAATTGCTGTTAATATTATTCGCTTGCTGTCGCGCCGAATTCGGGAGCTAAATCAAAAGTTGAATGCTAAAGAAGTGATTATACAGTCTACAGATGCTGTGAGAGTTCCTGAAATGCGATGAATGTTGGTAATTGGTAATTGGAAATTGGAAATTTGTAATTGGTAATTGGGACTTACGCACAAATTTTAAATGTAGGGTGGGTTGCACCTTACAACTACTGGTTTCGTGAGTTATACAGCAGCATATTCCAGGTGTACTTCATAAACCTGGAATACGCTGTAAAACAATTAAAAACCCGGTTTCTTGAAAAAACCGGGTTTCTGAAATCGATACCCAAGAGCGATTTACTGTCTAGAATAAGCGAAAAATAAAAGGGTAGCGGTAGGGTTGGTTGGGATCTTTTAAAATCTGGAGAATCGCCATGATTGTCAGTCCCCAATGCAGCAGATAACCGATTGGTATTAGGACAAAGCCGGCCAAACCTAAAGTCAGGAAAGTTACCACCCCAATAATGGTGGTGTACAGCCAGACATTGAAGTGAAAATTGATGGCTTCGGTGGCGTTTTCTTTGACAACGGGGTCATCTGATACTAATAATACGGCGATCGGCACTCCGATCGACAACCCTAACGTACTCAAAAAAATAGCCCCGTGGCACAGCAGTGATAGCAGCTTCCGCTTGTCGGAGTCGTACATATGACTTTTATTCCTTGACTTTAGTGATAATTTTACCTTCAATAGCAACTCTAGCACAGGCTATAATGGCGATCGGGTGATGATTCCCCTACCTAATTTGTAATGACAACAGAACTCGAAACTGAACTGCTAGCTGCCGTAGAGCGCCGGCGCAACTTTGCGATTATCTCCCACCCTGACGCAGGGAAAACTACTTTGACAGAAAAGCTGCTGCTTTACGGAGGTGCGATTCATGAAGCAGGTTCTGTGAAAGCACGGCGGGCTCAGCGACACGCTACCTCTGATTGGATGGCGATGGAACAGCAGCGGGGAATTTCGATTACCTCTACTGTATTGCAGTTTGAATATCAAAAATATCACATTAATCTGCTCGATACTCCGGGACACCAAGATTTTAGTGAAGATACTTATCGGACTTTGGCGGCGGCTGATAATGCGGTGATGCTTGAGGATGCTGCTAAGGGTTTGGAACCGCAAACTCGCAAGTTATTTGAAGTTTGTAAGCTGCGACGTTTGCCTATATTTACTTTCTTTAATAAGCTCGATCGCCCTAGCAGAGATCCTTTGGATTTGTTGGACGAAATTGAGAAGGAATTGGGTTTGCAGACTTATCCGGTGAATTGGCCGATCGGTACGGGCGATCGCTTTAAAGGTGTTTTCGATCGCAGAAAACGCAAAATTCACTTGTTCGAGCGGACTAAACACGGTTCTCGCGCTGCTATTGAGACGGTTGTCGAATTGGGCGATCCGCGCATTGAGGATTTGTTGGAACAAGACCTTTACTATCAGCTCAAAGAAGAGTTGGAACTGCTGGATGAGTTAGGAACTGAACTCGATTTAGACTTGGTTCGTACGGGGAAAATGACGCCTGTTTTCTTTGGTAGCGCGATGAGCAATTTTGGGGTTGAACTGTTTTTAGATGCGTTTTTAGATTACGCAATGAAGCCGATCGCCCGCAACAGCAGCGCCGGGGAACTTCCGCCAACTTACGAAGATTTTACCGGGTTTGTGTTTAAGTTGCAAGCGAATATGGATCCGAGACATCGCGATCGGGTGGCGTTTATTCGGGTTTGTACGGGTAAGTTTGAAAAGGACATGAATGTGACTCACGCTCGGACTGGTAAAACGGTGCGTTTGTCAAGGCCTCAAAAGTTATTTGCTCAGGATCGGGAGTCGATCGAGGTTGCGTATCCTGGTGATGTGATTGGTTTGAACAATCCGGGCGTTTTTGCGATCGGCGATACTATTTACACTGGTCAAAAGCTGGAATATGAAGGGATTCCCTGTTTTTCGCCGGAACTTTTTGCTGTTTTGAGAAATCCGAATCCTTCTAAGTTTAAGCAGTTCCGTAAAGGTGTTTCGGAGTTGCAGGAAGAAGGCGCTGTGCAAATTATGTATTCGGTTGATGAGTCGAAACGCGAGCCGATTTTGGCGGCTGTGGGACAGTTGCAATTTGAGGTAGTGCAGTTCCGAATGCAGTCGGAATATAATGTGGAAACGACGCTGGAGATGTTGCCTTATAGTGTAGCTCGTTGGGTTGATGGCGGTTGGGATGCGTTGGCTAAGGTTGGACGACTATTTAATACTGTGACGGTGAAGGATAGTTGGGGACGGCCGGTTTTGTTGTTTAGAAATGACTGGAATTGCCGTCAGGTGGAAGGTGAGCATCCTGTTTTGAAGTTAAATGCGATCGCGCCTGTGGTTTCCGGTTTGGAAAAAAGCGAAAATTGAGGTAAAGTTATGACTTTTACTCCCGATATTACAACCCAAATTACTAGCCTCCCAGATCATACGGAACTCCCAGAAACAGATGGTACTTTTGTGAAAAACTTTCAGGAGCATCCTCAAAGCGTTCTATTAACTGATTCCATCGAACCAGTCCTGCAAAACCTGCATCCAGAAGGTGATTATGCTATTGGTCAGGATTGCGGAATTTATTGGCGTTTGACAGAGCCTTTAGAACGCGGCGCTGAATGTCCAGATTGGTTCTATATAGCCAATGTTCCACCAACTCTTGATGGTAAAGTTCGACGTTCTTATGTCTTTTGGCAAGAATTTGTCGCACCGTTAATAGTTTTAGAATTTGTGTCGGGGAATGGTTCGGAGGAAAGAGATAAAACTCCTGTATCCCTTTCTGAAGAAGAGGGGAGAGCTAAGCCGGGTAAATTTTGGGTATATGAAAATGTGATTCGCCCTCCATTTTATGGCATTTATGAAGTGAGTAAAGCTAGTGTTGAGGTGTATCATTTAGTGGATGGAAAGTATCAGTTATTGCCGAGTAATGAGCGGGGTCATTATCCAATTTCAGGTCTGGGAGTGGAGTTGGGAATTTGGTCAGGAGTTTATCAGAATCTGGAATTGCCTTGGTTGCGCTGGTGGGATTCTGAAGGTAATTTGTTGTTGACTGGTTGGGAAATGACAAGACTATCAGAAGTGCGTTTAGAACAGGAACGTGCAAAATCACAGAGGTTGGCTGAGCAATTGCGAGCCGCTGGAATCGATCCGGACCTATGATTGTTGCAAAAGTGGGGTGAATTGCGATCGCAGATAAGACCGGGCGGTTGAAACCGCGTCTATACGAACAAAACCCGGATGGTGCGCGGGTTGAGGAAAATGCGATCGTTGAAATGCCGTTGAAATTACCTTATTTTCTTTAGTCCGCGGAGGCGGACATCGTTTGTGTAGACGCGGTTTCAACCGCCGTGTTTGTGTAGACGCGGTTTCAACCGCCGTTTACTTGGTTGTGATTCGCAGATTTGGTAAAAAACCCGGTTTCTTTGTCTGATTCACTCCTTCCCATCAAGCTAACTGCTGACAGTATCCTCACCCAAATTATCGAGATATTCTTGCAGCGAATCGCGCGTATTGCGAATCGAATCGTTATTAGGAGCGAGGGCTAAAGAGCGATCGAACATTTCCAGCACCTGTTGCCAATTCTTGAGTGCTTCCTGTCTCTCAGATAAGTTTTCTTGCAAATCACCCAGACATCGCAGCGCATTCCCTTTGTTGTTGAGAGCAGCGATAAAATCCGGTGCAATAAGTAACACAGAATTCAAGGCAGCGATCGACTCAAAGTAAGACTGTTTTGCAGCCTCAAATTCACTTAGCTGTGCTTGCAATTCACCCAGACATCGCAGCGCAATACCTTTGTTGTTGAGAACACCGATATCATCCGGTGCAATAAGAAAAACAGAATTCAAGGCTGCAACTGCCTCAAAGTAAGACTGTTTTGCAGCGTCAAATTCACTTAGCTGTGCTTGCAATTCACCCAGACTTAACAGCGCCTTCCCTTTGTTGTTAAGAGCACAGATATCATCCGGTGCAATAAGTAAAGAAGAATTACAGGCAGCGATCGCCTCAAAGTAAGAATGTTTTGCCGTCTCAAATTCACTTAGCTGTGCTTGTAATTCACCCAGACCTCGCAGCGCATTCGCTTTGTTATTGAGAACACAGATAGCATCCGGTGCAATAAGTAAAGCAGAATTCAAGGCAGCGATCGCATCAAAGTAAGACTGTTTTGCAGCCTCAAATTCACTTAGCCGTGCTTGCAAATCACCCAGACCTCGCAGCGCATTCCCTTTGTTGTTGAGAGCATTGATATAATCGGGTGCAATAAGTAAAGCAGAATCATAGGCTGCGATCGCCTCAAAGTAAGACTGTTTTGCTGCCTCAAATTCACTTAGCTTTGCCTGTAAATTACCCAGGCATTTCAGCGCAATCCCTTTGTTCTTGAAAACGTCGATATCATCTGGTACAATAAGTAAAGCAGAATTCAAGGCAGCGATCGCATCAAAGTAAGACTGTTTTGCCGCCTCAAATTCACTTAGCTTTGCTTGCAAATCACCCAGACTTTGCAGCGCATTCCCTTTGTTGTTGAGAGCATTGATATCATCCGCTGCAATAAGTAAAGCAGAATTATAGGCTGCAACTGCCTCTAAATATTCCTGTCTTGCCTCTATATATCTAGCCAACCAAGCATAGTAATTTCCCTCCGATCGCGAAACTCTACCAAGCCAATAATCACTTTTAATCCACAACTCATCTCTAACTTCCAGCAGCGCCTCGCATTCCTTATAGCGACTCTTTCTCAAAGCTTCATCAAACACCTCTTTCCATTCTTCTACACCCCGCTGCCAATCCAAGCGATTAGCATGAAAAATTGCCTCCGCGACATTCCCCACTTCTCGGTAATGCCGATCTAAAATTTCATGAGCTTTGCGAGTTTTCTGATTATCCCGATCGGCATCCAAACGCCGCAATAAATCGTGAATCCGATACCAGTTATCCCCCCGCTTCTGCGATTTCCACACAAAGGAAAAACCCGTCAACATCTCAAAATTTGCACTGCTTGCATGGAAGTGGCAACCAGAGCCCAATTTTACGTACAAATTCTCATCAAAAGCGCGACCAGCACTCAGCGAATGCACGGCCGATCGCACTTCGCGATCCACATACATCAACAAACGATCAGTTAACTCCGCCGTCTTATGTTCCAACTTCGGAATCCGCGCAAAAGCCGACGACAGCAACTCAACGCCCCTGCGCCTTTCAGCCAACACCACATCCGCGCACAAACCCAAATAAAATGGATGTACCTGCAAATCCTCCCAATTCTCATCAGGATTGACACTGGCATATTTAATTACAGCATCTGCCAAATCAGCCTTGTCAATCTCCACTTTGTGCAAGTAATCCCTAGCATCAGCCGGAGACAAATGCCAAACCAATTGTGCATCGATATAATGTTCAGGAATTGGAAACTTCGGCGCATTCGGCCACCGCAATTGCGTCACCGGACAATCTCGCCCCGCCACAGCAACTACAATCCCCAATTTGTAATCCAATGCCCTCAAAAACCGCCGAAACCACTCATCTTGATACCAAAAAGTTGCGCCTTGAGAATTGCGTTTTTCATCCCAAAATTTCTCGTGGGTATCGAACAGCATTACCAGGCGATCGGGTTTATGTTTGCCAGCCATTGCCGCATTCAAATCGCCTGCAAACAATTTCGGCAAACAGTCGATTAACTCAATATCAATATCTTTACGGCGAATTTCATCAGCTTGTTCATCCCTGACACCCAGCCGCGTTTGAATTAATTTCATCGTGCGCTTAATCCCGCCGAATTTATCGATCAATTTCAGCCCCGCCGCCACTTGCGACACCACGGGAAATCCGGCAAAGGTTTCAACTACAGGTGTCAAAAAGTCAATCAAATCGTTGGGAAAAAGTTGGTTGAGAGTTGCGTCTGACTCGCCCTTGTTGAGCAAATACCAAAAGCAAGCAAAATCATAATTAGGAAATTTAAATTTATATTTTTTGGCTGACTCTGCCAGATTGCGCCGCAGCATCAGCAAGCCGTAAAATCTATCTTGGGGTTTATCTTCTTTGATCGGTATCAAGCCGAAGTCGTGCCGCACTACGGGTATGGGAGTGTAGGTTTTGGGTTTGGCGTGCCAGACGAAATCGGCAACTTCGGCGGCTTTTGCTTCTGGGATTTCGCGCAATTCTTGCCAAACTTCGGGGGTGAATTTTTTGCAGCAGTGAAACTGCAAGTGTTTGAGCAGCAAGGATTTGCCGTTGCCTCCATCTCCGAAAAAATACAAAATTTGTTCGCGGGGCTGGTCTTCGTTTAAATAAAAGGCAAATCGGCGGGTAAATTCGTGTCTGTCGGTGAAAAGTTGCAGTTTGCGATCGTCGTCGATCGATTCGCTTTCAATGTCTTCGTCGTCTATTGGCATATTTGTTCGGGTGTGGTGTGATTTATGGATTGATATGTCAACCGCAGATTTAAGGCAGATAAACACAGATGAACGCAGATAATTTTAAGATAGCTTATGAATTAGTATAAAAGGTTTCTTGTTAGTTGAAGTTTATGGCAAATGTTAACTCAAGGTTATTGGGCTATAGTTGCCGAATTGCCTTCGGGTGAGGTTATCTTAGACAAGACGCGATCGCAAGCACAGTTATGGCATCTCCAAACAATCAAAATTCGGCGGATTCATCTCTGAAACAGTCTCTGGAGGCTGGGTTAGCTGCTTTGAAACAAAAAGATTACCAAAGCGCGATCGCCCTTTTAGAATCCGTTACCCAAACCGCAGCAAATCAACCGCCCGGAATCCGCGCCCAAATCGGATTAGTCGCGGCGTACAAAGCAACTGGTAATGTTAATGAGGCGATCGACCTTTGCACATCCCTCACCAAAAATCCCAACACCCAAATCAAAACCTGGGCCGATCGCACTTTAACCGAATTAACTCCCCCAAAACCACCGGAAATTCCCCCCGAAACAGGCTTTGTCGCCTTTGATTTAGCAACGGAATCGGCGAAAAAATCGGTTAAGGGCGATAGACCAACCGCAGACAACAAAACAGGATTTTCACCTTCAAAGCCGACTGCCGGGCCCGTAAACGCCAACTCGACACATATTTCCCCGCCACCTCCACCCCCCAAACCGCCGATTCATCCGATATCAGAAGAGATTCGCCCGATATCAGAAGAGGGCGGGCACGGGGGCACCGCCCCTACAGAAACTGCAATCGATCCAGAAAATAACGACGAAAATAGTTTTGGTTCTCCAACAGATATCCCAGAATTCGCCAGCCTCGATATTTACGAACACAGTTTGCGCGAAGCGGGGCGCACCAAAAATCCGCGTCCGCTGAAACCACTGAAATTGGCTGGTTTTCGGATCGAGGCTGTTGTAAGTGTCATCGCCCTATTTTTCCTAGCCCGGTTTGTCCTGCAATTCCTGCTGACAAACACTAATTCTCTGTTGGTTCAGCTTTACATATTTACTAGACTGCCTATTTTCACGCCGATTCAGCTTTTTTACCGCGATCCAACTCTGTTTGTCCAGATTATTTTTGGATTGCTTTTGGCCTCGTCTCCCTGGCTGACAGACGCACTGCTGAAACTGTTTTGCGGGATCGAAAACCTGCGCGCATCAGTTTTATCGAAGCACAGTAAGGAAGCTAGTCGGGTATTGCGGAGTTTTTGTACTAAGCAAAATATACCAGTGCCGGTGCTGAAACTGTTGCCGATCGATGTTCCTGTAGCTTTTAGTTACGGCTGTTTGCCCCGTTTTGCTCGGATTGCTGTCAGTCAAGGGCTGTTGGATCAATTGACGGATGATGAAATTGCCGCAATTTTCGCGCGGGAATTAGCCCATATTTCTCACTGGGATTTTGCGCCGATGTCGCTTGCGATGTTGGTGATTCAGATTCCTTACCTTATATATTGGCAAGCGGCTTACTGGGGCGAGCGGTTGTGTGATTTAATCACGATCGAGTTTTTGCGCTCAACTGTAAAATTTGTGGCGGCGGCAATTTCTGCTACCAGTTACGGGATTTATAAGTTGTTCAAATGGCCGATGTTTTGGCTGTCGCGCCGCCGGGTGTATTTTAGCGATCGAACTTCAGCAGAAATTACCGGCAATCCCAACGGTTTGACACGGGCTCTAGCTAAAATGGCGCTCGGCATTGCTGCTAATATCGATCGGGAAAAACAAACTAGCTTTTTTCTCGAAAGTTTCGATTTGTTGTTACCTGTAGGCGTCGGACAAGCTGTAACCCTCGGTTCTGCTGCATTACACGCGCCGCTGTCACAGATTTTGTTGTGGGATGTCACAAATCCCGATCGCACTTGGTTGACTGTTAACAGCGCGCATCCTTTGCTGGGAGAGCGTTTGAAGCTTTTGGCTCTCTATGCTCAATTCTGGCAACTGGATACAGAGTTGGATTTGGCAAACGCGGGAGTGGGAGAGCAACCGAGGAAAGGAAAATTGTCTCGTTTGAAATCAATCCTCGAATTTAAAGACTCAAAACTATTTTTACAGGGTGCGCCGTTTTTTGGAATTCCGATGAGTTTGGCGATGGTGGCCGTGCTTTGGCTGATTGGGGGGATTTTGTCGAGGACAAGTATCTGGCTGTTTGATTGGCTTTGGGGCGATCGATCGATCTTTTGGGGCTGTTTGCCGATCGGATTTTGTCTCGGTACTTTGATCCGAATCAATTATTTTTTCCCCGACATTACCCCACGAGAAACGATGGAACCGAGTTTGCCGCAAATTTTATCAAATCCTGATACTTTACCCGTCGATGCTCAAGCTGTGCGGCTTTCCGGGCAACTTTTGGGTAGGTCTGGTATTGGTAATTGGCTGGGACAAGATTTGATTTTGCAAACGGCGACGGGTTTGGTGAGGTTGCACTATGTTTCGAGGTTTGGCCCGATCGGCTCTTTGTACCCATTTTTGATCAAAGAGACGACTCGCCCCAGCGATTTGATCGGAAAACCCGTTGTGGCGACTGGTTGGCTGCGCCGGGGTGCTAATGTGGCGATCGACCTCGAAACTCTCCGCAGTCAATCCGGGAGAGTCAGTGACAGCGGGCATCCGATTTGGTCTGCGATTTTGGCTTTTGCTGCTGCTTTTTGGGGCGCATACATCATTATTCAAGGCTCAAGGTGAGGAGTCAAACTATCTGTAGGGTGGGCCGTAAGCACCAAGAGTCCTATGAGTAGCGAGTCAAACCAATTTTTGCGTAAGTATTGTTAGTTATCAGATTGCCACACGAGTCGCCGACAACGCGCAGCCGGAGATGAGTTTTGAGTTAAATGCCGTATGGGCGATCGGCTCCTGGAGGTGCGCACTGCGCACCCTACCCGATGTTCTCGGTGCTTGTGGCACACCCTTCTTCCTTCTTCCTTCTTCCTTCTTCCTTCTTCTTTCGTAAAGAAGAGTTGCTTTTTTGCCGACATCCTGTTACATTTATTAATCTAAATTAGATTAAACAAAATAGTGCAATAACTTAAGTTGCCTAAAATAGTTAAGGCATTACGTAAAAATTGTCAACATCCCAACACAGCAAGTTCCGTCGGCAGGTTGTCGGCTATTTTTTTGTGACAGAAAACTTTGCTGTGCAGGATGAATTCCCAAAAGTGATTCAGATGTGGTTTTCGTTAAATTCAAACTGAAATCTTCCTAAATAACTAGCTCTGTTACCAAGGCTGTGATACCTTTAAAGAATGGTCGGACGCAGCCAGGCTTGATTTAAGGGATACCAGGTAAGTAAGTAGTTCTCAGCATTAGGAGCGAGATTAGGAGTGATGTAAGATTACTGGCCCAAAAAATGTTAGCAATTTTATCATCACTGTATTAAACTGAATACTGGCATTCCAATCGCTTGCAATTGACATCCTTGGACATAAATTTCTACACGGCGCTGGCTATAAACATTCTGAATCAACACCGTACGCAAATAATACAGAATAGCCAATAGCCTAAACATTTGAGTGATGACTAAAAGTTTACACAACAACCTGAGATTTAAAAGCTCTCTGCATCGGCGGTTCATTTCCGGCCTCATCAGAGTAAATCATCTTTTTGTTCTAAAAGATGGGGGGAGCTGTCAAGGTTGGTGGGAGGAATGCGCAAATTCTCCGGTGATGTGGTGTTTACCTTACGTCAATATTCAGTTGACTTCGGGTAATTCTGTTCGATCAAATTAATTAAAATCCAAATCTGGAGGAATTTTTCATGTCTATTCGTCTTTATGTTGGTAATTTACCAAAGGAACTCGATCGCCTAGAATTGCAAGAAGTTTTTGCACCAGAGGGTGAATCTGTTACCACAAAGGTAATTACCGATCGCAAAACAGGTAAATGCAGAGGATTCGGTTTTGTGACGGTGCTAACCGACGAACAAGCCGATCAAGTTATTGAGAAATACAATGGCTTGATGTTCAAAGAAAACCCGCTAAAAATAGAGAAGGCACTGCCCCGCTCTAAGGGTAAATCTGAGAAGGGTGAAGACGATCAGCAGCAGCCGTCGTCATCGCCCGCCTCACCGCAGTTGGTGTCCGCGTCAGCATCGACATCGACATCGCCGTCTCTACCAGTACCTGCGCCGCAGCAACAGCAGCGCTCGGCTCCCCCTACCCAAGGTGGAGGAGGAGGCGGTTCCAGCAAAAGCAATCGCCGTCGGGGTGACAACAACAAGTCTCGTCGCAACCAGTCAACAACAACAGTACCAAACGCTGATTCCGGCTCGGTGCAGCCAGATCCGCGCTGGGCGAGCGCTTTGGAAGAACTTAAGCAAAAATTGGAAGCTCAGGCTGCTAATTAGTCGAAAATGGTGGCTAATTGCTGCTGTTTCTCGACTATGGTTGACTAACTCTGGAAGTGCGATCGAGAATCGGTTTTTGGGCCGGTTCTCGATCGCACTATTTTTTTGTAAAATAATCATTATTGGTTTGATCGTTCGGACTTTAGTCCGCATCAGGTTTGATCGTTCGGACTTTAGTCCGCATCAAAATCTGAGGACTAAAGTCCTGACTACAAACCAATAATAATATCAATTCCGGCTGCGCCGGAATCAGATAGAGGACACGGCAGTGCCGTTTCCCTACCCCAGATTAATTGTAGGGACACGGCACTGCCGTGTCCTGAGTTCGGGTAATATTAATTCGCCCTGCAGCCGGAATTGATATAATTTAGTCGATCGACCGGACACGATGTAATATTCTGAGGATGCTGGGCAAAAAAAAAACCGATTTCTCTGAAAATATCAGGTTTAGCAGCGAGACATTTAGAAAGAAACCAGATTTTCAGCAAGCCCTAAATAAGTCCTGTTTATCCGACTTCCGAAAACTCAATAGTCTCAATAAACGCGAAAATATTGCTCATAATTCCCTCAACTTCCGACTCAAGAGAACCCAATTCATTACCCTCCTCATAAATTCGCTGACAGCTTACCGTGTAGCAAAAATCATCAGCGATAAAAGCCATAAATCCCCGATAGACATCCATTCGAGTCAGAGGGCCACTATTTTTTTCCACGCTGATAGTTGCACCTGCGGGCAAATCAAAAACCGCGAAATAAGCTTCCTCATCTTCTAAATATTCCGCGTGAAGTAAGTTAGAGTTGGGAACTTTATCAAGAATTGCCGGAGAAACAACATTGTCCAGAAAAGACTTGAGATAAGCTTCCTCACCAGCCGACTCGATTTCTACTTCCGCTGCACCAGCTATCTGGAAATAATCAATTTTCAGCAAAACCCCAAAGTCGTCAGAAAATGCGACACAGCCATCTTCCTCATCAATTCTACCACCTCGTTGCTCATCAACTGGAATCGGGACGCTAAAATTGCCTTCAGGAGATACGTATAATGGCCCTTCTAAATCAGACTCTTCTCCCTCAGATTCCTGCGAGTAAGCAGCAATTACATCCTCGATAATTTCCGCAGCTTCCTCGTCTTCCACACCCAATGCTTGCTGGAATTCCTGGAGAAACCCCTTGTGCTTGTCAGACACTGTGCCATCTGCGACAAACATTGCTGTGGTTATTGCAAAAGTATCCAAAACTAACTCATCTGGTATTAATGCCCAAGCAGTATTAAATAATGCTCCTAAACCGTCTTGGGCGATAATACCTGCTAGTTTTTGAAACATTGCTGACATATCATCTTCCGAATATTCAGCAAATATTTCTGATTCCCAAAGTATGCTTTCTAAGATATCAGCATCCGTGTCAGGGGAATTTGTCTCGGCTGCGACAAGTGCTACCGCCGCTACGGATTCCTCTAAAGTCAAGGTTGCTTCGGATTTGGCTTCAGAATTAAATATTTTATCAAACTTGCCCACAGGTTTTGCTCCGTTAGTATTTTGTTTTGCTATTCATAGCAAATTTATGGCATCAAAAGATAGTCAACTGGGATACATTTATTTTTGGCAAAATCCAGCCAGTGAGTCTAGGGCGACTACGGAGTGGTGCATCTGACGATTAAAATTTCCGTAGGGAAACGTTAGCGCCGTGTCTTTAGTCCCCGCGCCGGAAACGGTAGCGTCGTGTTTTTAGTCCCCGCGCCGGACACGGCAGTGCCGTTTCCCTACAGATATCACCGATTACCAAGGACTGCCAATTATAGTAAACCCAGCCCAAAATTTGGGGTGAGATAAATCTGAATTTGGTAATTGTCCTGCTTGGGTAAGTGAGAGAGTTCTTTGAGTTCCTAGCAACTTACCATCTTTAAT
>CASBQF010000357.1 GCA_949127775.1 Oscillatoriales cyanobacterium PMM_0080 | reverse complement strand
CACTGGGTGATGCACGGGTTTTTAACTATTTTACCTGTTTATCTTGCACTTTATTCTCGATCACGCCATCGAAACCTAGGCGACGCAATATGTGCTCGATTATTCAGCAAGCCCTAATTAGCCGAAATTTGGAGACGGCAGTGCCGTGTCCCTACAAGGTTATCTTAGGTAGGGACACGGCACTGCCGTCTCCTCTATATCATTATTCCGGCGCAGCCGGAATTGATATAACAATCGCCCGATTGATTGTAGGGAAACGGCAATGCCGTTTCCCTACTTTATCTAATTCGATTTAAAACTGCTGCATAAAGCTGGTGACAGGATTTGAACCTGCGACAGGCTGATTACAAATCAGCTACTCTACCAACTGAGTTACACCAGCAGCGAAAACAAATATAGCAAACTTATAGTGATTAGCGCAACCCCTTCGCCCAAATATTTTAGCTAATTCGCCCAAAAGCCCTCTCCGCAAGGGGAAACCGAGCTCAAAAACCGGGTTTCTGCCGATATTTCTCGTCACTAAACCCAAATTTTCACAGAAACCCGGTTTCTCGCCCCGTGAGTTGGGTGGGGGCGGGTTTACGAAATTATGGGTTTTAGGCAAATATTGTTTGTAAAACCCGCCCCTACAAGTATTGTGGTTAATTGACCGGATATCATCTGACTAATGACTAAGGACTAATGACTAAGGACTAATGCCTAATCGCAGCGCCAAATCTTAATCGTTTCATCCGCGCTACCGCTAGCGAGCAAATTGCCCTTTGGGGCGATCGCCACCGAGTATACCGTACCCGAATGTCCCTTCAGAGCGCTCAACAACTCCCCCGTCTGCAAATTCCAAATATTAATCGTATTATCATCGCAGCCACTAACCAGAGTCAAACCATCTCGACTGATCGCCACCGAATCACCCCGACTTACATAATTCTGCAAAATGTGCATCGCCTCATTCATACCTAAATTCGCAACACCATTTCCCTTCACAGAATTAGAATTTAAAATCCGCAACAAACTGCCCGTGTGCAAATTTCGCAGCTTAATCGTATAATCATTGCTAACGCTAGCCAAAGTCTGACCATCCGGCGCGATCGCCACCGAATTCACCCCAACATTCAACCCCGAAAGAGTCCGCAGTAACTTGCCGCTTTCCACATCCCAAACCTTGCTCGTCGCATCCGAACTACCACTCGCCAATATCTTACCATCCGGGCTAAAAACCACAGCATTCACATTGTCAGAATGACCCCTCAAAGTCCGCAGCAACTCACCAGTCCGCAAATTCCAAAGCTTAATCGTATTATCTGCCCCGCCACAGCTAGCAATTACCTGACCCTTCGGGTTAATCGCCACCGAATTCACCTCCATAGAATGTCCCGGAAAAGTACACAACAAATCGCCGTTGTACAAATTCCAAAACTTAATTGTTTCGTCCGAACTGCCACTGACCAACATTTTTCCGTCATAGCTAATCGCCACCGAATTTACGCGATCGGAATGTCCGGTCAGAGTACCAATTAATTCCCCAGTTTCTAACTTCCAAATCTTAATAGTTTTATCCCAACTGCCGCTAGCCAGAGTTTTGCCGTCAGGACTAATCGCCAGAGAATTCACAAACGATGAATGTCCCGGGAGCGTGTATACGCACCGCCATTTCAGATGTTTAAATTTGTGAGCTAATTCTTTCGCCCGGTTAGATATCAGCTCAGCTTCCTCTCTGCGTTTGACTTCATCCTCCTCCAAACGCTTGCGTTCCGCCCTAGCTTTTGCTTCTCGCAGCGCCAGCCGCCGCATCTCTCCCTTATAGGTTATGCGCTGCTGCTCCTGAATTTCTTTAAGAGTTTCTATATACGGCAAAACCCAATCTTTAGAAAACCATTCTTGAGCAAATTCCGCCTCTAAATTAAATAGCTGAGGTTCGTGAGTAAAATCGATATTTAAATAATACAAATCAGCTAAAAAAGCAGCTAATAACTTATGAATTGTCACAATTATTTGCCGAATAATCCGCAGGCTCAGCTTCTCATCTTTCCCTTCAGCTTCCAACTGATGATAAACCTCTTCCCAATTCCAAGGCTGCATCGCCACTAGAGAAACGCTCTGATTGATGATGCCCCAAAAACCGACATGAAAATTTACTTCATAATCGCTGATATCGCTGTAAAGTATAGCTGTCGGAACGGGAGACAAAACAGTCTGCAACCGCTCCACATCAATATCAGAAATCGGTTTTTTGAAATAGTCTCCGTAAAACTGAACCGGACACAACTCTCCGTGCTGAGGATAGTGCTGGTTCAAAAAAGACCTCAACTTAGCCGGCAGCTCGATATTCAGATTGTGGCGAAACGAATCTGGGCAGTCTTCGCTAATTTTGGCGGGAGCAACTAACAACAGCAATCGGTGCTGCTGTTGCTGCAAAATTTGTTCAGTTTCCTGCCTGCTCAAATTAGAAAACCAGTTATCTCTGTCCCAGATTGTTTGAATTTCGCTCAGCTTAACTCGAATTGCTTCTGATTGAAACTCCCGCATTAACTCGCGAGAAAGCCGACTAATTGCCCGCTTATCTCTGACTTCTTCTGCCTTAACTCGATTAATACGTTCTTCCTTTACCCATTCTTGCTCTAAACTGGCGATCGCAATTAATTCTTGTTCTCTAGCCTGCTGTCGCTGCAAATATTTTATTTGTGCTTTAATCCAACGGGGTTCTTTTTTGATTTGCTGATTCAAAGCGGAAGAACCAGACGGCTCAATTTCTGCATAGCGTTCTTTGATCGCGCTTGCTCCCAATCTTTCTCCCAATTCGCAGGCTACAGGCTTCAATAGTTCGATTAGCGTGTCTGAGACGGGGCGGGGTAAGGACATACCAGTTAAAACTTTTTCTGATTAACTTAAGGGCTAGCAATTGATTAGGCGTGTTCCGCACTTGGCGGAGACTCATAGGCTCGATCGCGCCAAATGTCCGATCGAGCCACGTATCAGTAAGGCCTATCGTGCCGCTGCGCCAGCTTAGCACCTTGACTCGATCGTAGTATTTATACGGTTTACATTTTACCGCGAATCTGAATCTAAAAGACTTGATTAATGTGCGATCGACCTTTCCTCAGCCGCAATCCGTTTTTTTCTTGCCATTTCACTCGCTCTTGTCTATAATCGTACTTCACAAGCATAATTACGGTATCCCGACCTGATAACCGTACATTCAATAGAGGAACAGATATATGAGCCTGTGGCAACGCATAACTCAACAGCTTCAGTGGCCGCAACAGCCACCAAACAGCCGAAATCAATCATTGAGTTCGCTTAAAAGACTTGTATCGTTATTTTTAGTAGGAATAACTTTAAGTCTGGCCGTTGCATCCTGCGGTTCGGGAACCACCAACAAAGGCGTAGAATTAACCTTAGTTTCCTTCGCCGTCACCAAAGCCGCCCACGCAGCCATAATTCCCAAATTTGTCGAACAATGGCAAAAAGAAAAAGGCCAAACTGTCACCTTCAGCGAAAGTTACGGCGGTTCCGGTTCCCAAACCAGAGCCGTAATTGACGGATTAGAAGCCGACATCGTACACCTAGCCCTCGCCCTCGACACCACGAAAATTGAGAAAGCCGGACTCATCCAACCAGGGTGGGAAAAAGAAGTCCCCAATGGCGGCATCGTCAGCAAATCTGTAGCAGCAATAGTCACCCGCGAAGGAAATCCCAAAAACCTCAAAACCTGGGAAGATTTAGCCAAAGACGGAGTAAAAGTGATTACCGCCGATCCCAAAACATCAGGCGTTGCTCGTTGGAATTTCCTCGCAGTTTGGGGTTCGATTATCAAAACTGGAGGAGATGATGCCAAAGCATTAGATTTTACGACTAAAGTCTATAAAAACGTCCCAATTCTGACTAGAGATGCCCGTGAAGCCAGCGATGTATTTTTCAAACAAAGTCAAGGCGATGCGTTAATCAACTACGAAAATGAAGTTATTTTGGCTGGCGATAAAGGTGAAAAACTGCCATATACTATTCCGCAAGTGAATGTGTCGATCGACAATCCGATCGCAATTGTCGATAAAAACGTGGACAAACACGGCACCCGCGAAGTCGCCGAAGCCTTTGTCAAATTTCTGTACACCCCAGAAGCCCAGCGAGAATTTGCCAAAGCAGGATTCCGCCCAGTCGATGAGACAGTAGCCAAAGAAGCAGAATTTGTCAAAAAATATCCCGCCGTCAAAACCCTATTTACAGCTCAAGACTTAGGAGGTTGGGGAGACATTCAAAAGAAATTCTTCGATGACGGAGCCGCTTTTGACAAAATCCAAGGTTCCATTAAACGGTAGTCGAACAATCAGGAAACTGCACGTGCAGTTTCCCTACAATTACGATCGCTAAAACCCGCCCCTAAAATAATTATTCTCAATTCAAAGCTATGCACTTATGACAGTATCATCTCCAACAACTAACGCTCAATCTCCTATTCAGAATATCAAAAGGGCGATCGGCAAAATAACATTACCTTGGGGCATCACCCTAGGCTACCTCAGCATCATGCTATTGCTCCCAGTCACAGCATTGCTGCTAAAAGCCAGCACCGCAAGCCCCAGTGAATTCTGGAAAATAGCCACAAGCCCGATCGCCCTTTCCGCCTACGATGTCACATTTGTTACAGCCTTAATTTCAGCATTAATTAACGGAGTCTTCGGCACATTAATCGCCTGGGTATTAGTCCGCTACGACTTTCCCTTAAAACGGATTGTCGATGCAGCCGTCGATTTGCCCTTTGCACTACCAACATCCGTCGCCGGTTTAACCATCGCCACAGTTTACAGCGATAACGGCTGGATCGGTTCGCTGTTTGCACCCTTGGGAATCAAGATATCATTTACTCGCTTAGGCGTAGGAATAGCCATGATTTTCATTTCCTTGCCCTTTATCGTGCGCACTGTACAGCCAGTTTTACACGAAATGGAAAAAGACATCGAAGAAGCAGCTTGGTGCCTAGGTGCTTCTCAATTTCAAACTTTCTGGCGAGTAGTTTTGCCACCGCTATTCCCATCAATTTTAACCGGAGTTGCCCTCGGATTTTCGCGAGCAGTTGGCGAATACGGTTCTACGGTAATTGTCGCTTCCAACGTGCCGTTCAAAGATTTAATCGCGCCAGTTTTAATTTTCCAAAGATTGGAACAGTACGACTATGCAGGAGCCACAGTAATCGGTACAGTCATGTTAGTAATTTCCCTAGCAATGCTGTTTACCATCAACGTTTTACAAGCATGGAGAAGACGCTATGACGGCTGATCTAGATTTATCAAAAAATTACCCAGTTCCGCCGGTGGGTTCGTCACGCAGCAACGAAAAAGCTTGGGTAAAGCCAACTTTGATCGGAATTGCGATCGGCTATCTAGCTCTCGTCTTATTTATCCCAACTGTCAACGTTTTTTACCAAGCTTTCAAAAAGGGATTCGAGCCATTTTTGAGCAACTTAACCTCACCAGATTTTTTGTCCGCAGCCCAACTTACCCTATTGATTGCTCTGATCGTTGTACCTGTAAATACAGTATTCGGTTTATGTGCAGCTTGGGTAATCGGCCGCAATAAATTTCGGGGCAGAACTTTATTGATCAGTATTTTAGACGTGCCATTTGCGATATCTCCGGTAGTTGCAGGTTTAATGATTGTACTGCTTTATGGTCGGTTGGGATGGTTCGGGCCGTGGCTAGAAACTGCCGGAATTAAGATTATCTTTGCTTTCCCCGGAATGGTACTAGCTACTGCTTTTGTCACCCTACCTTTTGTCGCCCGCGAAGTAATTCCAGTTTTGGAAGAAGTCGGGAAAGAGCAAGAGGAGGCGGCGAAAACTTTGGGAGCAAATGATTGGCAAATCTTCTGGAATGTGACGCTACCGAATATTCGGTGGGGATTACTTTACGGAGTAATCTTGACAAATGCTAGAGCAATGGGAGAATTTGGAGCTGTTTCTGTGGTGTCGGGAAATATTGCTAAAAAAACTCAAACTTTGCCTTTGTTTGTAGAGGATGCTTACAAGCAGTACGCGACGCAAGCAGCATTTTCGGCGGCGGTAATTCTCGGTCTTTTAGCAGTTGTAACTCTCGTGCTTAAGGAGATTTTGGAACAAAAAACTAGCATTAAGGAGGTTGACAGTTGATAGTTGACAGTTGGGTTTTGTTCCTCAACCCAACCTACATTTAAGTAAATATTAGGAGGCTGAAATGTTAACTCAAAATAGTAGCGAATCTGAATTTGAGTCGATCGACAATTTTCACCAAACTCAACAATCAGACATCCCGCACACTGAGTCTGGAGATCACAGGCCAACTCAAACCCGCATTCGCATTCGTGTTCCTAAAGAGTACCATCAGGAACCTGTAATCTCTAACCTGATTTCGCAACAGGGTTTGACGGTGAATTTTAATGCAGCTTTGTTGGGTGCTAAAACTACCGATGATGGTTGGTTTGATTTGGAACTTAATGGTACTGCTCAACAGATTGAAAGTGCTTTGATTTACCTGAACGATTTAGATGTGGAAATCTGGAGCAATTCCCATAATCCATCTGAGGAAAGTTGGTAATTGTTAACCGTAGTTGGTTATTGGTTACTTTAACTATCAATAACCCATAAATGATCGATCGAGATTTACGCACAAACTCTTAAGTAGGGTGCGCACTGCGCACCTTATTGTGTATCAAAATTTAAAATTTGCTTGATTCCTGAAATAATCAAAAATAATGATTTACATTTAAAACTGATTATGGTACATTCTCTAGCTGTGCTTACAGCATTCAAAAAGCGCGTGCAAATCTAAACATCTTTTTATAAAAGCTGGAACAATATCCCCTCTTAAGGCTTCTCAACGATCAAATTCAGCGATTTATTCTCAAAAAGCATAAAAATGTTTTTTTGTCAATAATAAACTTAGGTTAAGCAAGGACGATCGACAATATCCTGACCGGAAAAAGATAGATCGCGGCTGCGCTTGGTTTATGCTATGAATTTGATGTGTGCGTGTACCAGAGGAATTTAATCATGGAATTTGATAAAGAACGGAAACACCAGTTACTTTTCGTAGATTCAAACGTTAAGGAATACCAAAATTTAACAGAGACTACAAATTCCGATACAGAAGTTATTGTTCTGAAGGCCGATCGCGACGGAATCGAGCAAATCTCTGAAATACTTAAAAAACGGGAAAACATTGCAGCAGTTCATATTCTGTCTCACGGCGCAGCAGCCAGCGTCCAAATCGGCGCAACAGAACTTAATTTAAGCAACATTGAAACTTATCGCGATCGACTAGAAGAATGGTTTGCTTTGCCAGCCGAGGCAAACTCTAACTCTCAAATTACAGCTAAACCAGAAATTCTACTTTACGGTTGCAACGTTGCAGCCACACAAGCCGGTGTTACCTTCGTCCAAAGGCTGAGTCAGCTAACGGGGGCAGAAGTTGCGGCTTCGGATAACTTGACTGGGAATGCCGCCTTGGGTGGAGACTGGGAATTGGAAGTTTGCACAGGCAAGATAGAGACAGTTGTGGCATTTTCCGCAGAGGCGAGAGCAGCATACAGCGGTGTTTTAGTCGCCACATTTGCGACACTGCGAGATGCGATTCTTCTAGCTAATGCTTTGCCCGATGCTGACATCATCCCCATCACAGGCAACATTATCCTAGCAGCGGGAGAAGTTCTGCCCAGAATTTCCAGTCCAATCACCTTTACCGGCGGTGGTTTTAGCCTAAATTTCGGTAGTAACCGAGGCTTTTTTGTAGATAGCGCGGCAGCCGCAGTCAGCTTTTCCAACCTGACATTGACCGGTGGTCGATCGGCTGGCGGTATCGGTACGGGCGGCGGCGGTGGTGCAGCCGGCATGGGAGGCGCACTATTTATCAACAGTGGTGCTGTCACAGCGAATAGCGTCACTTTTAGTGGCAACAGCGCGATCGGCGGTGCGGGCGCAGCAGCCCCTGTCGCTCCAGCGGCCGCGGGCCCAGGCGGCAACACCGATTTTGCAGGACTCTTTCCCTTCGTTGCCGCAGGTGGCCCAGGTCTAACTGGCCTCATTGGCAACCCAAGCATCGGCGGCCCCGGCGGCCCCGGCGGTACAGCAGGTAATGGTGGCCCTGGAACTGGCGGATTGCAGGGAACTGGTCTTAATGGCGGAGTTGGCGGCGCTGGTGGCGTTGGTGGCGCTGGTACCGGTGGTACTAACGGCGGCGCTGGTGGCGTTGGTGGTGCTGGCGGCTTAGGAGGCGCGATCGGAGGAGGCGGCGGCGGCGGCGGTATCGGCGGTGTCGGCGGTGTCGCTGGTACTGGTGCCGCCGGTGCTGCGGGCGCTGGCGGTATTGGTGGCGCTGGCGGTTTCGGTGGCGGCGGCGGTGGCGGTGGTGTTGCT
>CASBQF010000356.1 GCA_949127775.1 Oscillatoriales cyanobacterium PMM_0080 | reverse complement strand
TATGAAAGAGGGCTAAAGCCCAACTACGTACCTAAAAAATCTTTAACTATTGTGACAGTTGCGTAAGTCCTAAAATGTAATACTTCCTTTGTACTATGTGCATGGATGTCTCCTTCATTGATAGATTGCCTTATCGATCGCGCAGCGGAAGAATTCGCCTCCTGACTCAAAGCGATCGCTTCCCAAAAACCAGCCAACCCGAAGACGAGTCGGGATTGTGTAGCCGTCAAATGTGCCGCTTTCCTCGACAATTCCCCCAAAATCCACATAGTGAAACGCTTCACCTTCTGGATTGCCCCAGCGATCAATTTTGGCTTGCTCAAGCATTCCCCGATCGCTAACTGTCAGGGTGAGTTTGACAGGTTCGCCGAGGGCTGTGAAGTTTGCCTGTACCTGTGAAGCGTTTAACTCGATCCAGGAGATGTCGGGATTGCAGAGGACGGAAGGCAGCAACATCGACTCTACTTGAACTCGGCCCACACTAGAGCGGGTGATATCAGCACCAGATGCCTGCATTACGGGAAATAGCCCCAGGATTTTCCACTGCGACTCGCCAACACCATCCACGATGCGATCGCCTCCCCAAATCGGCAACCCCTTCGCCCAAGTCGTCGCCCGCCAGATCATGCCGCGATTCCAATAGATAACTTCCTCTCCCTTAAAGGGATGCCATTTTTCTCCGAGTTTGATGTCTCCGTGCATCCAAAATCGAACGGCGGATGCGAGGGGTGTACCAGGGGCGATCGCGCATTCCAAATAGCGACGGGCTAGATTGGGAAGATTGATTAATGATTCAGGATTGAAGTCGCGATCGCTCTTCGGTGCTGATTCCCACAAATCGTCTAAAGAAATTTCTTGGATTTTAGTCATGTTTTAAAAGGTTTAAAGGGCAAGATACAGCACTTTGCGCTGAAGGTTTGGTTAAAAATACGATGTATGTTACTGGTTAAAAGCTTTTGGTTATATCATCCAGAATAGCGATCGCATCATATATATAGAAGTATCTGTAGGCGGATATTCTCATTGCCCATCAACTCAACAATCTAATCACAAGAAGCAGAAGCGTAACTATCAGCAAGCCACCATAGATCGTGAAAATGCGATCGCCAAACCACTTAGGCAAGCAGAGAATGTCGATGACTTGACCATGATACGATTCCAAGCCTTCGGTGTAAGTCGTCAGGGGGCACGTCCAATTGTTGGCGATCAGAACGATTCCTTCGATCGCAAATAAGGCGATTGCGATCCATGTGAGGATTGAGATTTTGTCAGCAACAACCTCATACAATAGAACTGCCATGACTGCATTGAAGAATAGGAAGATTGCGGTATGAACGAATCTGATGAAGGCGATCGATTGAAACATTAATTTTAAATTCATGAGATTTTTTAGCTTGAAACGTGCATTTCTGCATTACCACACCATGAGTAAGTTCATGCAGAAACAATGTCTAATAAGCTTCGATCGCCTGCTCTAAAGGGAACGCCAACCAACCCCAAAGATAAATTGACAAAACAAGTCCAGGTATGATAATTGCTAAGATTACGGTGACAATCCGTACTGCTTGAATCGGCAGTTTCCACCGTTGTGAAATTGCTGCACATATTCCGGCAATTACTTTGTGGCGATGACTGCGGTAAAAAAAAGTAGTTGGTCTCTCTGAAATATTTGTGTTTGTTTGCGATCGCTTAATTTTCAGAATTAAAGAAAGTAAAAGTCCTAGCGCACCCAAAATAGCGGAGGGGATAGTTACGATCGCAATCCAGTGAGCAAAGACCATCCCTGTAATCATGTCTCCATGCCAGGAAGGGGCAGGACAAAGAAAACGCATGGCTTCTGATGCACAGCCAAAGCGTTGCGCCAAATTGAGCCCTCCCCAAGTTAGAAGGAGCGGGAATATGCCGTAGAAGATGCAAATACTGAACAACAGTAGGTGTCCACGAATTGATAGCGATCGTAGAAATGCGATCGAAGCAAGTCCTGGCCCAATCAATAGTAGTATCAAAATCAAAGGTGAGTAAATCATCAGGTTTTCCAGTAAAATGATGCGAAAAATAAGTGGGAAAAGTACAGGTTAACGGAATTTATCGCTTGTTTATTTTCCCGATCCCTTCAGTCTGCCTGTTGACTATTTTCGGGCTTCCATAGTAATTGATTTCGCCTACACCAGAGGTCTTTGCGTCTAGCTGCTCCGTCGCATATATCTCAACTTTACCTACTCCGCTCGAAGTTACCTTCGCGCTGACAGAATGTAAATTCTTAGCGTCTACACTTCCGACACCAGATAATGTAATATCTGCTTCTTTTGTTTCACCAGATGCACTTAAACTTCCGACCCCGCTCACCACTATCTCCACTCGGTCATTCTTGACGTTTGATAGATTAGCTTCACCAACCCCATCGAAGACGAAACTTTTAATATCGGGAGTGGATATAATGATTTGTAGTTTCTGCTGAGGATTGTATCCTTTACTGGGTCGGATGTATAAAGTATTGTTTTTAACTTCAGTAGTAATTAAGGGGATGATGTTATCGTCACCGCTGATTTCGACATTCTGCTGCCCTTGAGAACGCACTTGGATCGAACCGACAAGGTTCACATCTAGCGAATTGAAGGAAGCAAGCGATCTTTTCTCGGTCTTAACAATCCCACTTCCTTTAACGTTGGGGTTGAGAATAATCAGACCGCATCCCGCCAAGGCAATCACTAATCCTATGCTGAGCAGTTTAAATATCTTCATACTGGTTCATGTTTATGCAACGATTACTCGATCGAGCGATCGCCTCAGCGATCGCGGCGTTTCAGCGCCATATCCAAAACGGACAACTAGATCTGGTCTGCGATCGCCAATACCCAAATAGGAAGCAAACTGTGGACGCAATGCCGAAACCTCGACTGGCTGATTTAAGAAGGCATTTTTGATGCCTAGTGCAGTAGCTTGTAAGGCGAAACGTTCGTAACATCTTCCTGTTTCCACCCAATGCTCCTTGTCATTCCGCTCGGACACAAACACAGCGATACCCGCAGAACTACGGATATGTTTGGCATATTTGTCATTCTCACTTTTAGGAGTAAAAAATAAATTAAACAGCTTCATTCCGAGCCATCGAGGAATAACAGGATTTCCAGTAGATCCTGAAAATAAACCATCGCCTTTGCTCACCACTTCGTCATAACCAAATCGAATCCAGGATTCGAGTTCATCCACAAAGGCGCGATCGCTCATTTGCATCGTATTGCCTTGAACTACATACTCAAGGATTTTCTCGACCTTTTCTTTTTCAACGATCAGTAACACATTGACCCCATTACCATGCCCCGCAGATTCAAGGGATTTCAAGTCATCGTTGCTTAATTTTCTGCCGTCATACTCGGCTCTGGTACACTGCCGTTTAAGAATTGCATCGAAGAGCGGAGAAATAACAGCTTTTGATGGTTCTAAGGTGACATTCACAACATCTATAGCAGAGTCGAAATGCACTTGTCCCTGCTTGCCAAAAGCCTGCGCTGCTTGAATCAGATTCTCGGTTGCACAGCCCAAACTCACAAACAGATGATGGCGATCAGGATCGACAGCAGGGCATTGTCTTGTCCAATCTGGCAAGATTGCGATCGTCCGATCTTCTATCCCGAATTTCCAGCATTGAGTATTATGGCTTGACGCTGCTAGTGTGGCATAGCGAACCAGTTCGCGATTTGCTGCTAAAAACCCGGTTGGCGGATGTTCTGTGGTGTGTCGCCAGGTGTTACGCACGGCATCGTTATATCTACTAGCGGCACGATGAAAATACCCTGCTGTATAGGCGGCTGTCCCACCCCCCAGTGTGGCAATTGCTAAAATAACTTGTCGTCGAGTCGGCATCTCCAATACCTCGCTAACGAATTGATTACATTGCCAAAATGCTGGGTCGGTCGTTAGGATGCAGGACGCAGGTAGAGTTTACAGCACATTTCATCAGAGTTAGGTACACCAGTAGCGGGCAAGATGCCCGCACCACAAGAGTTTTATCATTTATGTCTGTACCTCATTTACCTGAAATCTGCTGTAACCTGCATCGCAGTTTCAGTGCTCGTTTGCCACGTAGAATGATCGCGCCTGTGCGAGCAACTGATCCTCTGTCATGTGTTGTTCGTTGACCACGATCGTACCGACAACTCGCCGAGCGAGATCGGGGTGATTTTCTTTGAGTTCGGCCAGCAGATAATCCATCGCACTGCTTGCTCCGGTCGAGCTACCAAAAATCAGAATCTTCTCTGCGCCACTGAGCGATCGCGCTATATCCTCGTAGAAAGATTTGATCTCTGGCTGACGCTGACCATTAGCCTCATCCTCCACATTGTGCAGATGCCGATGTGAGCCGTCCGGGTCGTAAGGTCTGATCCGCTCTGGCACCGATCCATGCAGTTGTGCCTTATAGATACGGGCCTCACGGTGATCGATAACGACCAGCAGGTGCCCACCCTCGGCAATGGTTGGCTCTACGGGTACAGCCGATCGCTCCAAAAAGTGGCGAATCTTCATCAGTTCTTGAACGTCAGATAAATCTTTGTGCTTCGGCGGGTGTACCGTCAGCGTCTCGCCATTCCGCATAAATCTCAGATTGCCGTTGTGTTCCTCCTCCACGTCGGTGAGTGCGCTGAGCATCGATCGCACATCGTGCCACTGGAGATTGTGAGCGATCGGGTGTGCAAAGACGGCGTTGTAAGTGGTTTCATGAGTCTTGGACATCTGTGTTTCCATTAATTTCTCCTTGGCCTAACAAGGCCAGTTACGATCGAGCGACTTACATCAGTCGCCTTAATTGAACAATTCAGCTTCGCATCTAATTTCGCTGTGACCAATACTTCGGACAGTTTTCTTTTGCGATCGCCCAGGTACGTAGTTGGGCTTCAGCCCTCTTTGAGTGCGATCGCCCAGGTACGTAG
>CASBQF010000355.1 GCA_949127775.1 Oscillatoriales cyanobacterium PMM_0080 | reverse complement strand
GCACCGGAATGATATAGAGGAGACGGCAGTGCCGTGTCCCTACCGCGATTAATTGTAGGGACACGGCACTGCCGTCTCCTAATTTCGGTTAATAATTCCGATGCAACCGGAAACGATATCATCTCTTCCTCTGTGCCCTCTGCGCCCTCTGCGGTTAAAAACTCCATAAATTAGCTATTTCCGCCAATAATTCTGATTTCTCAATATGTTAAATTTATTGAAGAATGCAACAGCTTGCTCATTCAATCGTCGTAAAATCAAACCATAGACCTACTCCCTTTTCAGTTATTGTTACAAAACAGGACACCAAAATCGTGGATATCGACATTCGTTATAAACCTTCCTTTGCCACAATCTTTCTCACCCTCGAACCTGGAGAAAGCATTATTGCCGAATCAGGAGCGATGATCGCAATGGATGGAGCACTCACCATGAAAGCAGAATTTAATGGAGGTTTTTTGTCCGGTATATTGAAAAAGTTTTTTGGTGGTGAATCGCTGTTTGTCAATCGATTTGCCAATCCCACACGGCAATCTCTCCAACTCGTTCTTTCTCAATCCACAATCGGAGATATTGCCGAAGCTCAAGTCTACGAAAACAACCTATGCTTTCAACCCGGTGCTTATATTGCCAGTACCCCCGATATCAAATTAGGTGTGCGCTGGGCTGGATTGGCAAGTTGGTTTTCGGGAGAAGGTTTATTTAAATTGCAAGCCAGCGGACAGGGAACAGTATTTTTCGGTGCCTATGGTGGCTTGACTAAGAAGCAAATTAATGGTGACTTCATTGTCGATACAGGGCATTTAGTAGCTTACGAATCGGGAATGAAAATGTCAATCAAAATGGCAGGCGGATTATTAGGTTCCATCACATCTGGGGAAGGATTTGTCAATAAAGTGACGGGCAAAGGAACGATTTACTTGCAATCCAGAAGTATCGATGGTTTGGTACAATTCTTATCAAGTAAAGTTTGATTTTCCAGCGAATATATCCATTACATAAAGTAAGTCATTGGAAAAAAATAATAGTATCTGGTAGGGGCGGGTTTAGCTAAAAATCCATGATACAAGCCAGTTTATAGAGGCAAAACCCGCCCTCTTCATCCCTCAAAATCCATAATACAAGCTAGTTTATAGAGGCAAAACCCGCCCTCCCCATCTAATGTTCATTTGTACCCATTACCTATTACCCAATATGAAAATTGAACTTTTACAACAACCAGACAGCACAATCGCCCGTGTCACTTTAAATGCAGGCGAAGAAATCGTTGCCGAAGCAGGTGCAATGGTGGCCATGAGTGGCAATCTACAAGCAAGTACGACATTGCGCCAAGGCAAAGGTGGCGGCATTTTCGGCGGACTCAAACGAATGCTTGCTGGAGAGTCGCTATTTTTAAGTGTATTTCGATCGCCAACACCAGACAATACACTGTTTTTAGCACCCAAAATGTTGGGCGACATGATGCACTACAAAATGGGTGAAAGTGGCTTGGTAGTACAAGCAGGTTCTTATTTGGCTAGCACATCCGATGTCAATATTGACTTGGGTTTTCAAGGCTTCAAATCAATGTTTTCTGGAGAAAGTATCTTCTGGCTGGACATAGGCGGTCATGGAGATGTACTATTGAGTTCCTTCGGTGCAATTTACGAAGTTCCAGTGAAAGGAGAATACATTGTTGATACAGGTCATATTGTCGCCTTTGAGAAAACTTTAAATTTTGAAATTACTAAGCCTCCCGGAGGTAGTTGGATGAGTGCATTTCTCGGTGGAGAAGGTTTAGTTTGTCGCTTCAAAGGCAACGGCCGCCTCTTTTGTCAAACCCACAATGCCCCAGCATTTGGTCAACTCGTCGGCAGTTCTTTACCTCCAAGATAGCAAGAGATAAAGACGAAGAGAATGGAACAAAAGGGACACTGATAAAGTTCTTATTACCCAGGGCTATTTCATTCTTTGTAGGGGCAATCCCCCCGTGGTTGCCCTCCTGGCCAGGGGAGGGTCGGCACGGGGGCACGACCCCTACAAAATCCTGATTTTCCTGAGAATGAAATAGCCCTGTCTTATTACCTATTCTCTATTTATTGTCAACTCCCAACTATCAACTCTCAATCTTCAACTATCAACTATTAACTGTCAACTGTCAACTATCAACTGTTAAATATGCCTAGCAATATCTCATATACAATCGAACATTCTCCATCCTATGCCCAGCTAAAACTCAAAATTCCAGCCAACCAAACAGTGTTGGTAGAATCTTCGGGGATGGCAGCGATGGATAGTCACATCACCTTGAAATCAAAAGTCAAGGGAGGCTTAATGAAAGGCCTCACGCGAATGTTAGCAGGTGAGTCTATGTTTATCACCGAATTTACTGCGCCGGAACGTTCTGGAACACTTTATGTTTCCCCTGGAGTCCCCGGTGATATTCAACATTATCACCTCAATGGAAATAGCTTGATGCTGCAATCTTCTGCGTTTGTGGCATCGAGTTCTACTGTAGACCTTGATACTAAATTTCAGGGATTAAAAGGCTTCTTTAGTGGCGAATCTTTGTTCTTTCTGAGAGCAACTGGACAAGGCGATATCTGGTTTAATTCCTATGGCGCAATCCTGGAAATTCCAGTCAATGGAAGTTATATCGTGGACACCGGTTATATCGTCGCCTTTGAGGATACGCTGAAGTATAATGTTGAAATCATGGGCGGTATGTCCTGGAAAAATTTGAGAACGGGAATTTTAGGCGGAGAAGGCTTGGTTTGTCGTTTCAGTGGAGAGGGTAAACTGTGGATACAGTCTCGCAACTTGTTTCCTTTGATTAACTTTTTAAATCCTTTCCGGCCGACAAAGAACAATTAGTTTGGTGCTTTTATATGACTGGTAGAATGCGTTAAATCATCATAACGCATTCTACTAGACTTCTTGCAAAAGTCTTTTTAATCAAATTTTGGAACGGGCAAGATGCCCATTCCACAAGAAAAAAGTTTTTGTGGGATGGGCATCTTGCCCGTCCTAGCTATTTTTGCAAAAGGCCTACTATAATACAATGATTGAAAAACATTATGACCGATCGCAATCCACCGACAAGTAACAGGCAATTGCTAGCCATATTGGGGATTTTTGTAGCATCAGGATGTCTATTGCTTTGGGGAAGCCTCCAACTGGTAGATGGGCTGATTTTGTTAATTCCACCCGAACTTGAACAGCGTTTGGGGGCCTTAGTTATCCCAGCTTATGAACGTCTTGCGGAATCTTCTCCAGCACAAGATACCCTAAATCAACTCCTGAATCGCCTGGAAACTAAATTACCTAAACAACAAAATATCGATCGCAATTATCGCCTAATTTACATTCCCGATGATACTGTAAACGCCCTAGCCTTACCCGGAGATACCATTATTGTTTATCGGGGTTTAATAAAGCAAGTGGAATCGGAAAACGAGTTAATGATGATCTTAGGCCATGAGTTGGGTCATTTCGCCCATCGCGATCATTTGCGGGGAATTGGGCGCGGATTGGCGCTACAATTTGTGGTGGCGGTGTTTGCAGGCGATACGGGCGGGTTGGCGAATGCTGCCGCTGCGATCGCTTCCAATTTAAGCACAGCCCAATTTTCTCGCAGTCAGGAAGCCCAAGCCGATGAGTTTGGCTTACAACTCCTGGTTTCCCATTACGGGCACGCGGCGGGCGCAGCAGACTTTTTCCAGCGATTAGCCGCGCAAAAATCTAGTTTAGATATTGCTTTGTTATCGACTCATCCGGCACCAGGCGATCGCAGTTTAACGCTAACACAAACGATCGCCCAACGCCACTATCCGATTCAAGCGCGATCGCCTTTACCCGCAACACTCAAAGGCGATCGATAACAATCTGAAACTTAGATAATTCCCTGAACCCTTGATGGGCAATACAATAGCTATAATATCATAGTCTAAAACTAGAAATATTCGTAAAAAAAATTAGGTATTATAACATATGGCAGCATCCAAAGGCAAAAATTCTGACAACAAAACAACGGACGGGAAACGAGTAGTTTACTCCGAATTTGGCAACGTTGACAACTCAGTCGCCCTGCAACGGGGAGTTGCCGAAGTTCCCCCAAATCAACAAACTCTGAAAGTAGAAGCATCCCGAAAAGGACGAGGCGGCAAAACAGTTACAGTCATCAGCGGATTTCAGGGGAAACCGGAGATTTTAGCAGACTTAGCCAAGCAGTTAAAAGCTCAATGTGGCACAGGCGGTACAGTGAAGGAAAATGAAATTGAAATTCAAGGCGAACATAAACAAAAGATTGCCGAAATTCTCAAAAAAATGGGCTACAAAGCGAAAATCAGCGGAGGCTAACCTCGTTTCCAGGTTCGTAGCAAGGACTTTAGTCCTCTCCAGGTTCGTAGTAAGGACTTTAGTCCTTTCAATTAAAAAGTAACCAAAAACGGACTGAAGTCCGTACTACGAACAAACAACTTCTTCAACTATCAACTAATTCATGTACACTAGACCCTTAGCCCGTTTAATCGAACAGTTGCAACGCTTACCCGGGATCGGCCCAAAAAGTGCCCAGCGACTCGCTTTACATATTTTAAAACGACCGGAAGAAGATGTGCAAGCCCTAGCTCAATCTTTGATTGATGCCAAAAAACAAGTCGGCTTCTGCAAAGTATGCTTTCATTTATCCGCTGAACCTGTTTGTGACATTTGCCGCAATACCAACCGCGATAGTTCTACGATTTGTGTAGTATCAGAATCCCGCGATGTAATCGCCCTGGAAAAAACGCGTGAATACATTGGTAAGTATCATGTTGTCGGCGGTGTCATCTCGCCGATGGATGGAATTGGGCCGGAACAATTGAACATTCAACCGTTAGTCAGGCGCGTTAGCCAGCAAAAGATTAGTGAAGTAATTATTGCGATTAGTCCCAGCGTGGAAGGCGAAACTACTACTCTCTATATCGGTCACTTATTAAAGCCTTTTACCAAGGTTACGCGGATTGCTTTTGGTTTACCGATGGGGGGAGATTTGGAATATGCTGATGAGGTGACTTTGGCCCGCGCTTTGGAAGGAAGGAGAGAGTTGGATTAGTAGGGACACGGCACTGCCGTATCCTGTATTTGATTAGATTCAAAACTGCTATTTGGTAGGACACGGCACTGCCGTATCCTGTATTTAATTAGATTCAAAACTGCTCTATTTCCTGATTTTATGCGATTGCTTTGCTAAGACTCGCAATCACAAACTTCTAAAAAAGGTTAAACTAAGCAAACTTACCGATGGTGCAAAATAATGGCTAAACTCGATCG
>CASBQF010000354.1 GCA_949127775.1 Oscillatoriales cyanobacterium PMM_0080 | reverse complement strand
GTCAAAATCCTTGGCTAAACCCGCCCCTACAAATTATGCGTTTTTTCTACCTAACTATATGCACAATTAATCATTGGTAGGGGCAGGTTTAGCTAATAAACTTTTGTATTCACAGATAATTTATGTACAAAACCTGCCCTTAACTAGATGTACCGGGCGGGTTTTGTACCGAGATTGTTGGCGAGTGTCAAAATCCTTGGCTAAACCCGCCCCTACAAATTATGCGTTTTTTCTACCTAACTATATGCACAATTAATCATTGGTAGGGGCAGGGGCGGGTTTTGTTCTGAGATTGTTGGCGAGTGTCAAAATCCTTGGCTAAACCCGCCCCTACAAATATGCGTTTTTTTCGCTTACTTACTTAGCTTGACAATAGGTTTCGTAAACCCCATCAAGCAGTAAATTGAGAGCAAAAGTTGCTTTCTGGGCGGCTAACAGCGCTTCTTGTTGTGCTTCTTCAGTTTCACAAAGCTGTAACAAAGCTTCGCGGGTGGCTTGCGAGTGGAACTCGTCGGCTTTTTCGTGAACTTGAAAGAAAGACAAAGCAGCTTGTGAATCGATGCCGTAAAATTCCTTCAAACCAGCGATTTTGGTTGTGGAAACTTCGGGGATTTGTGCTTCATAAGCGTAAAGGGCGGCTAAACCTTTGGCTGGAGATTCGCTGCGCGCTAAGTCTTTGAGAATGCGGACGGATTCCGTGGTTTTTTCTAAATGTTCGCGTTCGAGAACTGCATTTCTGTCTAAACCCAAACCTTCGGCAAAGCGCAGCCACAGTTCGGGGTGATTAGCAGCGCCTTGCTCTTCTTCTATCAGGTTTTCGAGGAGCATTTGACGAATTTTGATGTCGTCGCAGGCGGCGTGGGTAGCGCTGACGTAGGTGGGGAAGTTGTGAACTTGCAGGTAGTATTCTTGTGCGTACTCTTGCAGCATTGCGAGGTCGAGTTTACCTTCGTTCCACATTTGGTAGAACGGGTGTTTCAGCAGGTGGTTTTGGTCGAGAATGCTGTTGAGTTGTTCGAGAAATTGTTGTTGTGTCATAATTGTCGATCGCCCTTAAGGATAGTGCAGCCACTAAAATGTTACAGTAATCTAGGATTTTGTAAAGATCAAGTTCAGTCCTGAACGCGCTACGATGAAAGAAACCGGGTTTTTACTAGATTTGCGGTCTGGAACCTATGTATTTTCGCGAAAAACCCGGTTTCTGGATACCGGTGGATAAGTCCGTTACCCGAACTCAACTCCGCCCAAATCCCTTGCCACGCATAGATTTCGACCAAACCACCAATTCGCCACCACTCCCCCCAGCCGCCAGAAACTGACCATCGGGATGCCATGCGAGACACGAAAAACCAGCCTCTGCGCCTTCTAGAATTTGCAGCAATTGTTCTGCTTCGGACCACAAACAAACTTGACCGTCTGCGGCAGCGGAAGCTAATAAAAATGTGTTAGGTTGAAATGCGATCGCACTTACGACATTTTCATGCACTTCTAGAGCCCAACCTTCCCAACCGACTCTTTCATCAGCATCTCTTTCCCAAACAGAAATGCCTTGAGAACTCGAAGCAGCTAACAAAGGTGCACCCAAAGAATTAGTTTTGTCCGACCAAGCTAACTCCCGAACCTTCCCCGGAAAACCCTGCATTACCCACGGTTCCAAATTACCCCATTCACTAACAATTAGGGTATTATCCATATTACCGCAGGCTAAATATTCCCCTTGTGGCGACCAAGCAATTCCACCTGTTGCGGACGGTACAGATAAAATTTCCGGGTCTTCGTCCCAGTCTTCGCCACTCCAAACTTTAACACCTTGATAGCCGCTAACTGCCAGATATTGAACAAGAGGATGCCATGCTAAACCTAGCACCGAAGATGAGTCGAAATTTAGTGTTACTTCAACTGTATTATTGTCAGCATTCCAGACTTGAACACAGCGGCCCATACTAAAAGCCAACTGATTGCAGTTGGGACTCCAAGCTAACTTATCAACCCAGACACGCTTGTTGTCCAAAGTAGCAATTAATTCGCCAGAATCAACCCTCCAAATTTGCACTTTTCCGTCTTGTCCGCCCGCAGCTAAGAATTGACTATCGGCAGAAAAAGACAAACAATCTACCGATTTCCCCATAGCACTTTGCAGCGATTGTAAGGACAATTTATTAACTGCCCCTACTTTCGCCAACATCACTTCCCCCGCAGCGGAACTAACCGCTAAAGTTTTGGCGTCTGGCGACCAAGTAACAGCAGTTACGTAGTCAGACAGCATTTCTTTAGCGTGAAATTGCAGGGTTAGTTCGCTGCTACCGCTCTTTTTTTTGCCCGTTTCTTTTAAACTAGACACCGACGGAAGTCCTCTCGCAATTGAGTTTCGTTTAAGTTCCTGCCAATGAATACGAGTTCATTTTTCGGAGTTTCTGTGGCTTTCCAAGCTCTATCCGGTCTGCCATCGAACAACATATGTACTCCTTGGAAAACAAAGCGTTCGTTTTTTCCAGCTATGTTTAAAATCCCTTTTGTCCGAAAGATATCTGTGCCTTGAGTTCGCAACAATTCGCCAATCCAATCGCTAAATTTGTCACCATCAACAGCACCAGATTCTACTATTGCCATTGATTTTACTGTTGCGTCATGTTCGTGAACGTGTACGCTCAAAAAATCGGGTTCGATTTCTAATGCCCGGTTCAAATCAAATGCTTTGACACCTAACAACGCATCAATTTCTAGTTCTGCATTGTGAGTGCGATAGATTTTTGCCAGTGCATTCATGGCGCGAATTCGCTTTTCTAATTCTGCCAATTCTTCCGGCGTGACCAAATCTGTTTTGTTGAGCAAAACTACGTCAGCAAAGGCAATTTGTTCTTGAACTTCCTCTGCATCCCAATGTTGCCAGACGTGCTTGGCATCGACTACGGTGACAACTGCATCTAACAGCAATTTGTCGCGCATATCTTCGTCTACAAAGAATGTCTGAATTACGGGTGCGGGGTCTGCTAAACCTGTGGTTTCGATGACTATGTGGTCAAATTTGTCGCGCCGCTTCATCAAGTTGTTGATAATCCGAATTAAGTCGCCTCGGACTGTACAGCAAATGCAGCCGTTGTTCATCTCGAAAATTTCTTCGTCGGCATCGATAATTAGTTGGTTGTCGATGCCTACTTCACCGAATTCGTTGACGATCACTGCAACTTTTTTGCCGTGTTCCTGTGTTAAAATGTGGTTGAGTAGCGTAGTTTTCCCTGCACCCAGATAGCCTGTGAGAACGGTCACGGGAACTGATTCGATCGCCCTAGCAGTCACCATAATTTACCTCTAGTTTTGTAGAATGATAATCATTGTTGCTAGCTTAGCCTACACCTGTTGGCACCAGCAACAATATTAAATAATGTGAATAAATTGTTCGCGAGAGCCTGTCGGGGCTGGTTTTAGCAAAATAGACAAAATAATACTTGTTGGATTATCATAAATAAATCTATACATTTAATTGAAAAAACACCATGACTCAGCTATCTGAAAAACGAAAAGCGCTGCGGGGTAGAATCTCTCCCGAACGGATCATACCACCCGAAGAATTAGCAAGGCGCGCTGCTGAAAGAACTGAACTCCGTTTACGCGGTCGAAAAATATTTGAACGAATTCGCCCGGAACTGATTGGCGAGTATTACAATTGGTTTATTGCGATCGAGCCGGATAGGGAAGAATACTTAATTGACCCCAAACTTTTAGGCATTGTCCAAAAAATCAAGGAACAGTATGGCGATAAAAGCATGATGTTAACAATGTTTCGCCTCAATGAAACAGGAACTTGTGGTAGTATATGATATCAGGTTGGTTTGGGGACAACGGACAGTTATTTTTTGAGATAGAGTTGATTGCCTCTAATGGCGAGATTTTTCCTGTAGAAGTGATGCTAGATACAGGTTTTACCACAGGTTTTCTAGCAATTAATTCTCAAGACTTAGATGGTTTAGATTGGTCTTTAATTGTCCGAGAAATTGAGATGGAGACAGCGCGGGGAGATGCCTTATTTGATATCTATGAAGGCAGGATAATCATTGACGGTCAAGAGTTAATCGTTCCCGTCCATGTTGGAGAGGATCTCCCGGAGATTTTAATCGGTTCGCAATGGTTAGATAGAATGCAGTTAGTTGTTAATAAACCGATCGGCATTTTGACGTTAGAAATAGTATAGAGTGCAGAATGATTGAACAACGATCGCCCTTGATGACAAAAAGCGATCGCCCGGATTAAACTACAAGAATGAGTGTATTTTAGCAGAGTCAAGTTCTCTTCCGATCAGCACCAGCTTGGTTTGGCGGATCTCGGAAGGTTGCCAAGGACGATCGTAAAAATATTCTATGCGATCGCCAACACCTTGCAACACCATCCGCATCGGTTTTTTGGGAACCGCCACAAACCCCTTAATCCGATAGATTTCTTCCTGCTGCATCAACGCTTGCAGCTTTTTCACCAAGGCTTCTGGTTCAAATTCGCGATCGGCAATAAAGAAAGTCGAGTTAATATCATCATCGTGCTCATGTTCCTCTTCCGTGTCGTGGTGACTCGGGCGAGACTCCAAATCATCCTCAACCGCCGCATTAAATCCCAACAGCACATCGGGGTTAATTTCACCACCCTTGCAAGGCACAATTTTTACACTCGGACGTAACTCTTGCTGTAGCCAGGTTTGAACTTTCTGTTGAGTTTCTGCATTTACGCGATCGACCTTCGTCAACAGTACCATATCGGCACAGGCCAACTGGTCTTCAAACAATTCCTCGATCGGCGTTTCGTGATCCAAACTATCATCAGCCTCTCGCTGCGCCATCAAAGCATCGATATCGCCGACAAAAGTACCGTTAGCAATAGCCTCGCAATCAACAACCGCAACCACACCATCAACAGTAGCGCCCGTGCGAATTTCCGGCCAGCGAAAAGCTTGAATCAAAGGCTTAGGAAGTGCGAGGCCCGAAGTCTCAATTAAGATACAATCAATTTGGTCTTTGCGCTTCAACAATTCCTGCATCGTCGGCAAAAATTCCTCTTGCACAGTACAGCAAAGACAACCATTTGTAAGTTCTACAATATTGCTATTAACATTTTCTGCATCATCATCATCGCAAACTTGACAATCGCGCAGCAATTCTCCATCAATGCCAATTTCGCCAAATTCATTAACCAAAACAGCAATACGGCGGCCTTGATTGTTTTGCAATAAATGTCTAATTAGAGTAGTTTTGCCGCTACCGAGAAAACCAGTGATAACTGTAACAGGAATCTTGTGCATTAATTTTGTTGATCTGGTTTAAATGTAGGGTGCGCAATGCGCACCATTCTTCAGTCCGCGGAGGCGGACATCGTTTGTGTAGTCGCGGTTTCTAACCGCCGACTCTTACCTCTTTAGTCCGCGGAGGCGGACATCGTTTGTGTAGTCGCGGTTTCAACCGCCGACTTTTATCTTTAACTCTTATCTCTGATTTCCCAGCGGCGGAATCTTCGCCAAAACCCCTTTTTTCAGAGCTTGAGGACGCTCAGACCAAGGCAACAAACCATCCGACTTAGCATAGTATTGACTCGCACATTCCAGTACAGCCTCGACGCTTTCCGGCTCATTTACGGGCAAATCACCAAACAGATAAGTGTACTTTCCAGCAGCAGCAAAAGACACTGCACAAGCATGACTGCAAGCACTCATGCACTCAACTTCTTGAATATCAAACTGATCGGACAACTCCCAATCTTTGGCGAGTTTCGATAAATCTTCCATGAATTGTTGGCCACCGCTTTTACCTTCGCGCTTGCCATCTTTCCAAACACTAGCGCAAGCCGTGCAAACCAAAAGACAGTGTTTTGTGCGTACAGCCGTGTTTCGTTTAGTTCCATTCATCATCCATACCTCGTAGATGCGTTCAAAAGTGAGTTAGATATCGGCGGGCATTCTGACTTGAGAAACCACAAGGGTTTCATTACAGTTGCGGGACAGCGCCGGACTTGCACCGAACTTTCCCCGTTTCCTCTAGCGGCTGCTCCCCGCTAGAACCGATCGCGAATTCAAATCCTACCACACTTGCCGCCCTTTCCCAAAAAAGTTATGTTGGTAACAGCGATTTTTAATATCTATCCACATAAATTAACCCAGTTCGTAGTAAGGACTTTAGTCCTCTGATATTTCTGGGGACTGAAGTCCTCACTACAAACCTTATGAACAACGCTTTTCCTGACTTTTCCACACACGGCTATCAAGTAACCCGCGAACTCGGATACAACAGTTTGGGCGGCCGCGTTACCTATTTTTAGGGAACTGGTATTAGCTTTTAGTTACATCCAGATTGCTTGAGCAACTGTACTGCGGATTCGCTTTAAATTTTCCGAACCTATGTCTTTAAGGTTTAACAAAGACTCGTCGCTGGCTTCTGCTAATTTTGACACAGTAAGGTACCCAGCATCTTTTAGTATATCAATTTTATGCTGAGTGAGTCCATAAGGATAAGCATTAGATTTTTTTAGCTTGCTAATATCTTCATTTAATATTAGCATTTCACCATGCTCAGGTAATTCAGGCAATTGAATTTTAAACAATTCACTTGTTTTGTGTAATTCTAAAGACTCAATTCTCTCATTTTGCTCATTTAACCATTTAGTATAAATTTCATTAGTGACCCGAGCTCCCGTAGTTTTTTCCAACAATGTGCATAGATTCAAGCTATATCTTGTTCCTCGTCCTCTCGATTTCATTGCCCGTGAAACATCTCGAATTGAAATAAATCCAGTATATTCAAGTAGTTCTAACGGCTTTGATAGACGTTGTGCAATTTCTCTTAAAATAAGTACATTCTGCTTATTTTGCTCACCAGCCTGCTGAAATATTGATTCTGCAATCTCCGTTGCAGGATCGAGCATTGCTGCATATATGCCAAGTTTGGGCTTAAGCTCTTCAATCAAGGGCCAATAGTAATTACTGGCAAGGTCTATCAGTGTCTTGGTTATATCGGCTAAACTAATCTTGTTTTCTCCACAGTTTTCAGATAGATTATTCCATGCAAATATAAATCCCCTCATATTTCCAAGTACAGCCCGTCCCATAAACCCCGCAACATTTTCTAAAGTCAATTGACCAGAGAAAGACTCTTCAGGAAGTCGCCGAGCAAACCTTTTTCTAATTATCTCGGCAAAGTTGGTATTATAGTCTTTTAGTTCATCATTCCTTGAAACATCGATCACCGTAGCATCACTATATAGATCAAACCTTGTTCCAAAATTAGTAACTCCAGGGTAAATAGCAGCTTTACACGATATTACACTGCTCGATAAAGTCCGAAATATATCAAAAAAATCATGCAGCGGAGCTTCTCGACCAATATGAGCTGCATCATCAAATAAAATAACTATCCTTTTCTTAGATGCAATTGCTAAATTAAATAATTCTCTGTGAAGTGATGTGATGTTTGGCAAAGCGTCAAACTCAAAGATATCGCCTACTTGACTAATTTTCTTATTTACTTCGTCAATTATGCGCTGACATAACATTACTTCATACTTCTTCCCTTCACTTCTGAGTAATTGAAGATAACGAAGGCTGATGTATATCCCAAATGTAGAGCTTAGATTATTTTCAGGATACATTCTTCTTGATGCTTCTATCATAAGCGCACTTTTTCCACTACCACGTGCCCCTTTTAATAACACTGGGCCATGAGCAATCAAATTAGAAATAAAGCGCTGCTCTTGTTTTGAGAAATAATGTAGTTGCTCAAACTCTTCAGGCGAACAATCTTCCGCTGCTAAGATCAGCGATGTATTTTCCGAAATAGTATTAACCATTAGAAAACTCCCATTTCTTGAATTTGTTTATAAGCTGCGATAGCTTCTGGAATCTCTAGTTTATTTAGTGTATGACTTACTACAGAAACAAATAACCCAAGGGTGGCGATATTACGAATATTTTTCTCTATCATTCGTTTAGTTGTTTTTCTATCAAAGGCTGAACTTAAAGGGATTACCAGTTCATGATGTATTCCTTTGGAAAGTTCAGAGTAGAGACTTGAAAGATCATTTAAAGTTTCATTATAGAATCTTTCAAAATCTTTTTTTCTAAGATTGACGATCCATTCATCCTCATTGACATCTTTGATTACATCTAACAGCTTATCAAAGTTAGCAGACCATATTAGTGTCTTATAATAATCTCCAAGCAAAGCTCTAGTAGGGTTTTGCAGTGACTTATCAGCCCAAATATCCGTAACCTTGTCCGCTAAAACATCACCTTGCCAACGTATAGACGACTTATTAGGCTTATCTATTTGATAATTTGGCTGATTTTGATATTCCCTAAGTAGGAGGACTCTAAAAGGATCGAGCCTCGCAATCAGTGCGGTACATCCCAATTCAAGTATGCTTCTCCCTAAAAATGGGGCAAATAATGAAATTTGGTTATCAGTCAGGGATTCTAGTGTTACTAGCTCTTGAACAACATTATCAATTGACGCGGACAAATGACTTAGCACCTCATCAATATCACCTCCATCAGGAACTACATTTCCACAGAGTAGTTTGGCTAACGCTGACTGATTAGTTACTGGCTCATCGACACCTGATTCATTAGAACTCATTTTATTTTACTGTAACCCGATCGACAATTCGCAAAATTTTCGCACGCAATGCGCACCTTACGGCTTGTAGGATGCGCACTGCACACTCTAAAAATTAAGCTGTTTCGTGCTGTTTGTGCCATGCGGGATGCCACAGCAATTCGGCAGTCGATCGCTTTTCGACCATTTCCGCAGTAATCGTACAGTTAGCTACATCCTTGCGAGAAGGCAACTCGTACATCACATCGAGCATTAACTCCTCCAAAATGCTGCGGAGAGCTCTCGCGCCGGTTTTGCGTCGATAGGCCTCCTTGGCGATCGCCCGTAGCGCATCTGGCTCAAATTCCAACTCCACACTATCCATCTTCAACAGCTTCTGATACTGCTTCACCAGCGCATTTCTGGGCTCGGTCAAAATCTGCATCAAAGCTGCTTCATCCAGCGGCGAAATCACCGTCACCACCGGAATCCGCCCGACAAACTCAGGAATTAAACCAAACTTGACTAAATCATCCGGCTGTACCTGCTGCAAAATATCGGCTGCGCGCTTATCTTTTGCCGGCAAAGTCGAGTTGCTTTCGGTTTCGGTTGGTTGAATAAAGCCCAAGGATTTTTTACCCAAACGCTGTTCAACTATTTTTTCTAAACCGACAAAAGCACCGCCGCAAATAAATAGAATCTTGCTCGTATCAACTTGAATAAAATCTTGGTAAGGATGTTTGCGGCCACCTTGCGGAGGCACATTAACCACCGTTCCTTCCAACATTTTTAACAGCGCTTGTTGCACGCCTTCTCCAGATACATCTCTGGTAATGGAAGTGTTTTCGCTTTTGCGAGCAATCTTGTCAATTTCGTCAATATAAATAATCCCGCGCTGTGCCGATTCGACATCAAAATCCGACATTTGCAACAGGCGCAGCAAGATATTTTCTACATCGTCGCCGACATATCCAGCTTCTGTCAGCGTCGTCGCATCGGCTACTGCAAACGGCACTTCCAGCATTTGCGCCAAACTTTGGGCTAACAAAGTTTTGCCGCAACCTGTGGGCCCGACTAGCATGATGTTGGATTTTTGCAGTTCGACATCGCCATCAGGGGAAGGCTTGCTGCTGTCTTTGGCTTGGTCAACACTTAAGCGTTTGTAGTGGTTATAAACTGCTACAGAAAGAACTTTTTTTGCTGAATTCTGGCCGATGACGTGGTTGTCTAAATGCTGTTTAATATCAGTGGGTTTGGGAATTTGAGCTAGCACGATTTTCGATTTGTTCGATGATCGACTCGCGCGTTTCGATCCCTGTCCTTGAGACTCTCGTACCTCTGATTGGGGAATCTGTTGACCAATTGTTTTGCTGGAGTCAAAAAACTCCTCTTCTAAAATTTCATTGCACAATTCCACGCATTCATCGCAAATGTAGACGCCGGGCCCAGCTATTAACTTGCGGACGTGCTCCTGCGACTTGCCGCAAAAGGAGCATCTGAGATGGGAGTCATATTTTGACATATTTGCCTCTTACTTTAGGTTGCGGTTGCTTGTTTTGACTGGCTCTCGTTGGAGCAGGATCGATCGAGTGTTCAGCCCTAGAAAGGTTTCGCGATCGGACAGGTAGGCCAGTCAGTCGATTTTAGATTTTAGATTTTAGATTTTAGATTTACTCCACAAATTAATTTTGGAGCAGGAACAAAAGTCTAAAATTTGCCACTCTGCACAACTTATAGCGGTTCTCAGAAAGATGAAGTATTGACCAATCAATCCCCCAATCCCCCAATCCCCCAATCTAAAATCTCAACTTGTACCTCATCTTTTTGAGAAAAGCTATAAGTCGGGGGCTTGTCTCGCTTTTTTGGCGGAGTCAAGCTTTGCCGACTCTATTTCTAACTTAACACTTTTGAGCCATTAATCATTAGTCATCACTCATTCTACAAAAATCTTAATTATTAATTATCACAGGGAGGTAAAGCCGCAGATGCTTACCATTTTTTGTAGGCTAAAAATTTTCCCGACATAATTATTTTCACTCGATCGCCTTTTGGATCTGCTTCTTTCTCCACATCCAAAGTAAAGTCGATCGCACTCATGATTCCGTCACCAAATTTTTCGTGGATCACTGCTTTGAGCGGCATCCCGTAAACCTGCATAATTTCATAAAAACGATAAATCAGAGGATCGACTGGAACACCAGCATCCAAAGAACCTTTGAGCGGAGGTTCGCACAGAATCGCCACCGTCTGACTATCTAGTCCCAAAGCCGAACCAATTTTCTCGGCTTCATCAATCGATGCGGTAGCTTGACGATAAATAACCGCAGCAATCCAAACTTCGTCTCGGCCCAAAAGTTTTTCCAAGTCTGCAAAACTAATTCCCTGAGCTTTTTTAGCAGCCAAAAGCTTTTCTGTAATTTCTGAAATTGCCATTAAATATTCTCCTACTCTGCGGTGCAAGATATCAAATGTGTCTCACATTTTGGGGATTTTGTCAATAGAAAATTGAAAGAAAAAACTGAATTTATCTAGCAACTGCCAAGACAGTTAAGATGTTCTTAACCGCCAAACCTATGCGGTCGATTGCTTCTTCGTTCTTCCTTCTTGCGAGTTCCATCGAACTTTTACTATAACTCGGAACTTCTGCAAAAGCTGTTCTCCTCAACCGCCACAACTCGCAACTGCATAAATCTCTAAATAACTGAATAACTGCCCTAGGGCAATGGTACAGTTGGCAGTATGTGTATTACAAACTACACAAATTCTCGGCAAACAGCCGAAATTCGATCGCAACCGCCGCAGGGCTCAATCCTCGCTCCTACAGCCAAAGACCCTTTACCGATCACCACCGGCAACCGACAAAAGTATGGAGATTCAGACCAAAGACTACAGCATCGAGTACGATCGCGCTACTCAAACAATCACCTGCTGCGGCTCGTTCCGGCTCAGCCAGATGGAAGAATACGCGCCGATCGTCGAACTGCTCAACGCAGTGACAGACTCATCGCCAAATACAATTACTCTAGACTTGCGAAAGCTAGAATTCTTAAATAGTTCGGGAATTAATATTGTCTCAAAATTTGTGATTAAAGTTCGTCAGCAAAAGAATATTCAAATCGCCGTCAAAGGCTCTAAACTGATCCCCTGGCAGGGAAAATCGCTGAAGAACTTGCAGCGGCTAATGCCTTCCCTGCATTTAGAATTGGAATAGTCACATCAAAAAAAGGTAAAGGGGAATCCCAGACCCGTGTTCGATCGCCGGAATGATCGCAAGGGAAGTGAATGGGAATAAGTCATAGTTAATTTAGTGGCAAACCTTAAAAAACTTCAGAACTGACTAAAAATTACCAATTATCAATTGCTATGCAGGAAGAACCATCAAGAGAACAGCTACTTTTGGACGTTCAGCGGCTGAGTGCGGAACTTGAAAACTTGAAGCGCGAAAAGGCTGATCTCGAAATTTTGCTGGAGACTAACACCGAACATTCGGATACGATGGAAGCTCACTTGCTTGTCAAAGCTGAGCTAGCAGTGCGCGAAAGCGAAGAGCAGTTTCGGGCGATCGCCTCGGCAACTCCGGTTCCGGTATTGGTTTCTCGTCTCTGTGACGGCTCAATTCTGTATGCAAACGCTCAATCGGCTTCTCTGCTGAACATACCCCTAGAAGAATTGATCGGCAGCAGCACCGTAGACTTTTACTTCAACCCGGGCGATCGTCCGCGTATACTTGACGCCCTCGACAAAGACGGATACCTCCAAGACTACGAACTTCACTGCAAAAAGTCAGACGGCATCCCTTTCTGGGCAATGATTTCGGTTCAGCCACTGCTGTTCCACGGTCAGCCGACGGCATTGTGCGCCTTGTACGATCTTACCCAGCGCAAGGAAGCAGAACAAACTCTCCAAGAAAGCGAAAAGCGACTCCGCCGCCAGAGTCTGGCTTTGTTGCAGCTAGGCCGGCAGAGAACCCTCAACAATGGTGCGCTGAATGTGGGAATTCGCGAAATTACTGAGGCGGCCGCCCGCACTTTGGAGGTGGAAAAAGTCAGCGTCTGGCTTTACAACCATTTCCGATTTGGCACTCGCTACCCGACAACGATCGAACCCCAGCTAAATTTGACGAGGGGAGCCCTGGCCCATAAGCAAACAGAGGCGATCGATCCAGAAAGCACGACTCGACAGCAAGACGATTCGGTCGATCGTTCTAAGTTTAAAATCCCCAACCTCAAATTAGTTTGTCTTGACTTGTACGATCGTACCCGCGAGAATCATTTGAGCCGCGAGTCCATATCGCCAACCGATTTAAAATTTTCAATTTTAAATACCGAATGCGACATACCGGGCGAAAACTTAGCTGAGGACAACGATCCAGAACCTGCAACAAATACTCCAAACTCTCTAAAAACAAATTCCTGCCACTTATCATCCATAGCAGAACATTCCGCTATGCTACCGAATGCCAGCAAGCCAAATTCATCCATTTTAAATGTAGCAATTAGACTCGGCGGCCAGATCGTAGGCATCCTCTCTCTCGAACATATCGGCGGGCCCCGACAGTGGGCTCTGGAGGAGCGCACCTTCGCCGATTCTTTGGCAAATTTAGTCGCACTGGCGATCGAAGGATTTGAACGCCAGCGGGCCCAGGAAGCACTCTCCAAAGCCAAAGCCCAGCTAGAAATGACCGTCGATCAGCGCACCGCTCAAGTCACCGCCGCCAATAAACTACTCCGCATCGAAATTGTCGAGCGCAAAAAAGCCGAAATAGCCTTGCAAGAAGCCTTACACAAAGCTGAAGCAGCTTCCAGAGCTAAAAGCACTTTTTTAGCCAATATGAGCCACGAGCTGCGGACGCCACTCAACGCGATTATCGGTTACAGCGAAATGCTAGAAGAAGAAGCACTGGAATCGGGACTCTCAGATATCGTTCCCGATACCCAAAAAATTCGTAATGCCGGCAAACACTTGCTGACTTTAATTAACGATATTCTCGATCTTTCTAAGATAGAAGCTGGTCGGATGGAGCTTTATTTAGAAAAATTCGACCTCCGCAATTTAATTGAAGAAGTTGTTGCAACCTTGCACCCTTTAGTCGAAAAAAATCACAATCAATTACAACTTTCTTGCTCTGTAAATTTGGGAGTAATGTATGCAGATTTGACAAAAATTAGGCAAATATTGTTCAATTTGCTCTCGAATGCCCTGAAGTTTACCGAAGGTGGAACTGTGATCCTCAGCGCGACTCGCGAATCATCGGGCGGCAACGATTGGGTTTATTTGCAGGTATCTGATACGGGGATTGGAATGTCGGCAGAACAGCAGCAGGGTTTATTTCAACCTTTTATGCAAGGGGATGCTTCGACTACTCGCAAGTACGGTGGCACTGGTTTGGGATTGGCGATTAGCCGCTTGTTTTGCCAGATGATGAGCGGCGATATCACTATTGAGAGTGAGTTGGGTGTTGGCTCTACTTTTATTGTTCAATTAAAAGCAAAAGTTGATATTCAGAAGGAAGTTCGCTGACTGTTGACTGTTGACTGTTGACTGTTACTCGAAAAACTGAATGATGATTGAGCAGAAATCAGGAGACGGCAGTGCCGTGTCCCTACAATATCACGGTAGGGACACGGCACTGCCGTCTCCTCGCTTGTCATTCCGGCGCAGCCGGAATTGATATAACGGATCGGTGAAAGATGGAATAATTCCCAATTCCCAATTCCCAATTCCCAATTCCCAATTCCCGTTTTAATTGTGACACCGATCGCGATCGACGTTGTTGCCGATCGCAAAATAGCATTTTTTGCCAGCCTAGAATACCTCTATATCACAGAAGTGCATCTACCATGATTAAACCTTGCAATCAACCGCTAAAAATAAATCCTTTCAATTCTTATCGCGATCCCGTGACAGGCAGGTGGAGTGTAGTTCCAACTGTTCAGAATCACGAAACAGACGGTAGTTTGAAAGCAACAACTGAAGGCGAAAACGACCGTAAAGTAGAAACTATTTCTGCTGCACCTACTGTCTCACTGCCGAAAAAACGCCTTTCCTTCTCCTTGCCTCCGCTTAAAAACTTTACTAGGAAATCTGCTGTCATCCTCAGCCGGTAACGATTGGAGGAGCCTAATCTAGTATCCACGGTTAGTCTCCGCCGATCGCCAAACAAAAAAACGAACTTATGTCTAGCATAAATTGCCAAAAAGTGATACACTTGCAGCAAACTTTCTCCTTCAAGATCCGTGAAGTATTTGCTCGATCGCTTCGTCCACTGTGTATGGATAGACCGACCAATTCGCCAGCGGGGAACAGTCATCGTTGCTATCCCCGCGATTTGTCTGTTTGCTTCGCTGATGGCAATTGCAGGACTCCGGGATAGTACCATACAGGTAAGAAGGCGAATAGATAATAATAAGGCAATACTTCAGGAAACTAACCGCTTGTTAACAACAGTGGTGGATGCGGAAACGGGCATTCGAGGTTACAGATTGACGAAGCGCCGCGAATTTCTCGAACCATATTTAGAAGCGAAAAATAGTTTGCCTCCGCTGTTGGCTAAACTCCAGGTTATGGTTCGAGCAAATAAACCGCAAGTTCAGCGATTTGAAGAAATCAAAAAAAGTACCGAACAGCAAATATTTTTTTTGCAAAACACTTTAAATAAGCTAGACAGTTCGTCAACAAAATTGCAGTCGCCGGAAATAATTCAGTTGTTCGTTCAAGGCAAATTGAAGATGGATAAGCTGCGCCAAAAAATTGATGCGTTTGCTGAGATCGACGAAGCTTACCAGAAAGCTGAAGAAATTAAAATACGGGATTTGATAGATTTAACTAATTTCGTGCAAGTTGCTGGTTTGCTTGTCGGCTGTTTGGGTGCAGCGTCTTCCTGGTATTTATTTGATAGTTTAGAGCAGGAATTGAGGCAGCGGGAAGCTGGGTTGCAAGAAAGTAAAACTCGCATTCAAGCCGTGGTAGATAATGCGGCTGACGGGATTATTACTTTGGACGAACGGGGAAATATTGAGTCTTTTAATGCGGCAGCAGAACAGATTTTTGGCGCTCAAGCCGATCGCACAATTGGATCGAACCTCCGCAGGCTAATAGCTCAACCGCCGCCGGACATCAGTGCGGGGGATTATGCGATCGAATATTTTGTGTTAAATCCCGACGCAAAGCTGAAGACTTACCAGCAAGAAACAGTGGGAGTTCGCAGCGACGGAACCAAGTTTCCGATGGAGTTGGCCCTCAGCGAAATGCGTCTGGCAAATCAACGCTTGTTTATTGCGATTTGCCGCGATGTGGGAGGACGGAAACAAGCTGAGGAAACTCTGCGCAAGCAAGCACAAATGCTCGATTTAGCAAACGATACGATCGCGGTACTCGACTTAAACTGGGTGATTTCTTATTGGAATTTGGGAGCGAAGTGGCTCTACGGGTGGCGGAAGTCGCAAGCAATCGGGAAAAATATTCACGAGCTTTTGCACGCAGAATGGCCGCAGCCTTTTGAGACAATTCAAAAAGAGTTTTTAGAGCGGGGATATTGGCAAGGGGAACTGGTGCGCACCAAGCAAGACGGCACAAAAATAACGGTGGCGAACCGATGGACTTTGCAGCGCGACGAGCAAGATCAACCGCTGGCTATTTTGGAAATCAGCAACGATATTAGCGATCGCAAATGCTCAGAAATTGCCTTAGCCGAAAGTGCACAGCGGTTTCGCGATACCTTTGAACAAGCCGCAGTCGGCATGGCTCAAGCAAGTCTCGATGGCAAGTTGCTATTAGTCAATCAAAAACTTTGCGACATTGTGGGCTACAGTCGCCAAGAATTGATCGAGAAAAAATTTCAGGAGATTACTTTCCCGGAAGATTTGGGAAACGAACTAGAATTGTTGCGCGAATTGTTAGCAGGAGAAATTGAAAATTACAATGTGGAAAAGCGCTATATCCGCAAAGACGGAGAGTTGGTTTGGGCAAATTTGACCGTTTCGCTGCTGCAAGAATCAAATGGCACTCACTTTCTGATGGGTGTGGTAGAAGATATTAGGGAACGCAAACAAGCTGAGGAATCGCTGAAGTTGCGCGCTGAAGAATTGAGTTGGACGGCGAACTCTCTGGCTAAAACAACGAATGTTTTGAGCAAGCGGAATCAAGAGTTAGATCAGTTTGCTTATGTAGTTTCTCACGATTTGAAAGCGCCGCTCAGGGCGATCGCAAATCTCAGCAGTTGGATAGAAGAAGACCTCAGCGACGCGATGACAGAGGATACTGTGCACCAAATGAACCTGCTGCGCGGCAGAGTTCACAGGATGGAAGGTTTGATTGAGGGACTACTGCAATATTCCCGCGTCGGACGCATTCAAGTAGCTTCAGAAACGGTAAAAGTTGAGAAGTTATTAGCAGAAACTATTGATTCGTTGGCGCCGCCGTCGGAATTTGAGGTGAAAGTTGAACCGGGAATGCCAACTTTTGTGACCGAAAGATTGCCGTTGCAACAGGTTTTTGCTAATTTAATTAGCAACGCCATCAAACACAATCGAGCTGATTCCGGTTACGTGAAAATATCGGTTAAAGAGTTAGATGACTTTTACGAGTTTTCTGTTGCAGATGATGGGCCGGGAATTGATCCTCAATATCACGATAAAGTTTTTGTGATTTTTCAGACTTTGGAAGCTCGCGATAAAGTTGAAAATACTGGGATTGGTTTGTCTCTGGTGAAGAAGATTGTCGAAGCTCAAGGTGGCAGTATTTCGCTGAAATCTGCCGAAGGCGAGGGAGCAATTTTTGGGTTTACTTGGCCGAAGCAATCAGTTAGCAAAGATGAGAAAGTGAAACAACTCTAAATGTAGCGTGTGTACCGCGCACCGAAAGCCTCATAGCGACTGTTTAAACTGCATCACAGCGGATTTCGATGATAAATCCGTCGGGATCGTAAAAGTAGATGCCGCGTCCTGTAGCGCGAGTGACGGGGCCACTGTCGATCGCAATTTGATTAGACTTTAGCACTTCGAGAGCGCGATCGAACAAATCGCGATCGATATCAAAGGCCAAGTGGTTAGCGCGAGTAAAAGCCTTCTCCGGGTCAGGGTTAGGCGGTTCCAAATCCGGCTGCCAAAATAAGTCAATCACAGTCCCGTCGTCTGGCGTGATGAAATTAGCAACTTTACCGGCGGCGACCATTTCGGTTAAACTTGCGGGAATTTCTGCACCTGTGAGTTCCCGCAACCCCAGAATTGTACCGTAGAAATCGCGAGAAGCTTTCATGTCGCGCACATTTAAAGCGATGTGGTGAACGCGGCGCAAATCCCCCGGCGCGAGGACAATTTTGACTGTGTTTTCGGTAGTTTGCATAATTGTCAATTGCGTGTATTAAAATAGAATGCTGTGAGATTTATCCAGAGTTTGTAAGTAGGTCATTAACAAAAAACAATAGTATCTTGTAGGGGCTTGTAGGGGCGGGTTTAGCTAAAAATCTCTGATACAAACCAGTTGATCAAGGCAAAACCCGCTCTTCTCTTCTCTTTTCTTCTCCGCATCTCAATTATAGTTATTTTTCTTTAGGGAACGATGCCATACCTACAAACAGCATTGCCAGCCCGCCTCCCAGAATTGCGAAGGCAAGTAAACCTACTACTAAATCTAATCCCGATGTATTTTCCATTAAGTTCAACCGTTCTCCAGCGGTAATGTGCTCCGTGCGCACATTACATATTAACGCTAAAAAATAATGATTTGACGCATTACTTATAGCGGTAAGGTGCTTAGGTTGCACCCTACGTATAGATGCACTGATTATTTTGCCAATTCTTTGTCAATGGCTGCGATCAGTTCGGGCGAATCTGGGCCCACACTGCTGCGGAATCTGCCAACCACTTCACCTTGTTTGCTAACTAAGAATTTTTCAAAATTCCACGAAACTTCACCTTTTGGCTCGACTGTACTTGTCAGCTTAGCGTACAGCGGATGTTGCTGACTGCCTTTGGCGCGTACTTTGTCAAATAATTCAAAGCTGACACCGTATTTTGTAGTACAGAAATTGACGATTTCTGCGTTACTTCCGGGTTCTTGAGCTCCGAAGTCGTTGCACGGAAATCCTAACACGCAGAGTCCCGCAGCGCCATACTTCTGGCTCAATTCTTCGAGTCCTTTGTATTGAGGTGTATAGCCGCATTGGGAAGCTACGTTAACTATCAAGAGTACCTTGCCTGCGTACTCTCCTAGTTGCTTGTCTGCGCCTGCGATCGTTTTTACTGTAATGTCGGAGATTGTGCTGGGCATTTTCAAATACTTCTAAATTTGACTAGCGCAATTTTACCGCAATTCGGTACAACTTTGTCGGTTATGCCGATCGCTCAAAGTTTCCAACTAATTTAATTTTTGATTGTGGTCATCTGAGTGGCTTTGGGTCATCCATTTTTGGTAAGTTTCCTCAAGTTGCTTGTCTTCGAGAACGAGTTCTATGCGGACTTTAACGCAACCGTGGCGGGGTTGAGAGGCGATCGCATTTAAAATTTTCATAGCTTTCTGCACAGAGGTAAATTCAGCCTTAACTGTGGGTTCGTGGCGATCGCTAGACATCTCCGTCAAGTCTACACCGGTGATGTGTCCCTCACCCAAATCTATTTCGGCCAACACCTTCGGATCGTCGCCGACTTGTTCCACAATCAGCTTTTCCCACTGGATAGGCACTTGTACCATCCGAGTTTGAATTTCTTTGCGGACAATGACTTCGCCGACTTTGCGCTTGCTGCGATTGATCACCAATCGTTCTTCTAGCAGGCGAATTACATCTTGATCGACCACATCAAAGTCTTCCTCATCCTGAGTCGTCTCCAAATTCTCATTTGTGCGATCGGCATCTGTTGAATTTAACATAACTGTTGAGGGATTAGTGGGTTCGGTATTGTTCAATTCACCGATCGGTTCTGAGGAAAATCCTAAAGACTGAGGCTCACCATTTGCCGAAATTCCTGGCAACATATCAACTTGCTCCGAATTAATACTTAGAAACAGCGCTTTTTGATGGTAATCTACTTTCTTGAGTAGCTTAATACTTGCTAAGAAAAAACGGGTGTTTTCGCGATCTAGCCCTGCCACCACAAAGTTTAGCTGACCGTTAGCATCAAAATATACATCTTTAATCTTTCCGATCAAGTGACCTTGGTTATCTTTGACTGTAAAACTCTTGAGCTTAGTTTTGACTTTTTCTGGAACCTGGTTAAGGCGGGTAATTGATTTAGCAATTGCTATTTTTTCGGCTGATACTTGACCGTTCATTTTTTAAACTTTCCTGCTTAGGGATTTTTATTATGAATTGGTACAGGCGGATAAAGTGCATAAACTTTGCTATAACTAGACAAGTTTTGTACTCCACCCACCGTTATATATAGCAATCCTAAATGATTTGTACATATGTAGGAGTAGTGTCCCCGTGCTTATCCCCAGCGTAAAGAGGGCAACCACGGGGGGTTGCCCCTACAAGAATTACACAACTGATTTAGGACTGCTATAGGAATACGGTTCAGTTAAGAAATATCCCCCCTAGCCTCCCTTAAAAAGGGGGGGACAAGAATCTAATCAAAGTCCCCTTTTTTAAGGGGGATTTAGGGCGATATCCGGGAACTAAACACTGTTAACCCAAGCGTATTGCATCATCTAGGAATTGCGCGATCGCACAACCATAAACCTGTGTGGTGACAGAATTATGCGATCGATGCGCAATTCCTATTCAAGACCTTCTGCGGTCAGTTTAGATATTTTTCTGATCTACAACCGGAGTTCCATCAGTATTAACATCTAATTCTTCACGACGCAATGTTTCTTCGCCCTCAACCGTGCTGCGAACAACTTCTTTTCTGATGTTGACTTCTTCCCGCACGTAGGCTTCCTTGCGAATGTCGGCAGTTTCTTCGTAGACTTCCATGCGTGCAACTTCCCCTGATTGGAAGTCAGCTTCACCGACGGAAACTACTCTACCAGCTTCTACCGGCGTCACTCGCTCGATTACAACCCGTTCTTTTTCAATGGGTACTGAAGCTTTTGCTGTTTGAGTTTCCACCCGCTTACCAACTGCTACTTCGCCTGTTTTGGCGCGCTGTTTGTTGGCAACCAAGCGTTCTTCATAAAGCTTGAGGTTTTGGTGACTCTGTTCGTTAGTTTCGTAGAGGGAGTTATCCATATCGTAGCTGTAGTTGCTGCGATCGTAGCTAGCAGGAGTTGCAGTGCTTGCCACCGCAGTGTCTTGATTGCGGTAAACGCCTCTTACCTCTTCTTCGCGATCGTAATCTACGGGTTCTAATTCATTGTAAGCAGGCAATTGTTCTGCTTGAGCTTTGCTGCGAAGGCCTGTTGCGTAGACGCGACGGGCTCCGTAGTCGAAGCGGGCCGAGCCGATCGGCAACAATACCTTTTTGCCAAAAATCCAGATGCCAGTATCAACTACCAGATAGCGAAAACGACCCGTTTCATCAACCAAAGCATCGTAAATAGTGCCTACTTTTTCATCAGAGTCGCCAGCAAAAACATCAAATCCCTTGATGTCGTCTCCAGCAAATATTTCTTCCTGATAATTAGGATAAAATTCTTCTATTCTTTGAAGTGCCATGTGTTTTTTCCTCTTTAGCTCTACTTAAATCAATAGTAAAATTTAATTGTTTAACTTACCTCTCCCTAAAGTCTGAAGTGGACAAGTTATGGTGTTTAATACTATAGGAATACAGCGGGAGTCTCTGTTTTAGCGAACCCTAGGGACACGGCATTGCCCTGTTCTAATTTATGGGCATTGCCTAAAGCCGGACACGGCAGTGCCGTTTCCCTACCCGAATTAATTGTAGGGAAACGGCACTGCCGTGTCCTAATTTATACTAATAATTCCGGTGCAACCGGAATGATATGACAAATAAACATTAGATAATAGTGAAACATAAAAATAAAAGCCCCTCATCTTGCGAGAGAGGGGCTTCCCGAAGGCTAAAAATTTTAAGTTCAGAGTTGATTTAGTTGAACTCTGATAGTTTCTATCCGTTTGCGGTTGACTCCCAAATCTGACTCTCCCAGACGCGATGCCGATCGCACGTGAATCACCTTTGCCCCATCATCTACCAAAAATTCCACATCATCCACAAAGCCCATCAAAGCACTGGTGAACTCCGCATAGAGGTAATTATCGGTTGCGGTGATAATTTTAGTTTTGGCAGAAGACTCGATCGCCCCTTTGAGCTTGGCCATAGCCTCAGCAGGCGACGAAACGTAGGCCAAAGGCTCGATTTTGTGTTCGGCATCTTGACTGAAGCTGCTGACGCAGTTGGGCGAAGCAGGACACGCTGCCAGTTTCCCTGATACAACGCCGATATTGGCAGGTTTTTTTCCAGCAAACACTGTTTTTTCTCCGGGAATTAGGATAAAAGTTGCGATCGCCAGTAGCGCTACCGCTACCAGTGACATTAAAATAACCAGGACTTTTTTGAATGCTGTCGGCGATTTGGTTTTTTCAACTGTTTGCAAAAGATCCGCCCTCCTGAAAATGCAAATTTGTTCTAATTTTAATATTAACTGAAATCGACCTCTAAAAATTAAAGACATTTACCATAAAGAATTGGTTTAAAGCCGGAACCCCGATCGGGGTAAATTAAAATCAGACTATTCATTACTCCAATCGTCGGACTTCCAGGTCAACTGTCTACTGTCTACTGTCTACTGAGTTTGTTCTTCAATCAACCAGTAAGTCTGCATTTTTCCTTTACCTTTAACCGCGATATGACCCCGTTCTTCAAAAACAAACTGCTCTTTCAAATGCTCGTAAGTCTGCGCCGTCACTTGAATTTTACCAGGAGATCCGTTAGACTCCATCCGCGAAGCAACATTCACAGTATCGCCCCACAAATCATAGCTAAATTTGCTAATCCCAATAATTCCCGCCACCACCGAACCGCTGTGAATTCCAATCCGCAATTCAAAATTTCCTCCAATTTTGACATTAAAGCTCCTCAAAGCTGTCTGCATATCCAAAGCTAAAAGGGCGATCGCCACCGCATGATCTTCTCGCGCCGTCGGCAAACCCCCAACCACCATGTAAGCATCGCCAATCGTCTTAATCTTTTCCAACCCGTGCAACTCAGACAAGCGATCGAACTCCGAGAAAATCCCGTTCAAAATTTCTACCAACTGCGTCGGACTTTTATGAGTCGAAAACTCTGTAAAACCCACCAAATCAGCAAACAATACGCTTACCTCATCAAAATGATCCGCAATCAACTTTTGCCCTTTTTGCAAGCGCTCAGCAATAGGTTTAGGCAAAATATTCAGCAGCAACTTCTCTGTTTGTTCTTGCTGCAATTTCAGCGCCTCCTCAGCTTGTTTCCGTTGAATCAGCGAACCGAGCTGCGTAGCAACAGCACTCACTAATTCCAACAAGCGCGGCTGACATTCCAGAACTTTTTCGCGATAAAAAATCAAAATAGCTAACACTTGGTTGTCCGCCAAAATTGGTACACCAAAAGCCGCTTTCAATCCCACACTCACCGCAATCTCCGATCGCAAAAAAACTTGATATGGTGCAATAGAAACATCCTCGATCCATTCAGACTGCTGCGACTGCCAAATCCTCCCTGGGAGTCCAAAACCGGGAGCAAAAGTTAACTGCCAACTTGTCTGTCGGAATTGGGCAAAACTAGAATCGCTGACATACCTCCCTCTAGCACATCTTAAGAAGCCGCCGTCACTACTAGGAATCCAAGCTTCGCCCAAATTCCATTCAATAGTTTGGCAAATTAAACCTAAAATCACATCTACCGCCGACTCAAAATCCTCTGACTTGCTAATAGCTTGAGTTGCTTTTAGCAGCAACCTTGTTTCCATTTCAACCTGGCGGCGTTCGGCAATTTCCTGGTGCAACTGAACATTTTGATCTATCAATTTTTGATTTTGTTCTTGCAATTGCATTTGCAAAGAACGGACAGTCAGTTGATTACTCACTCGCGCCAATACTTCTTTTACCTGAAAAGGTTTTGTGATATAATCTGCTCCGCCCACTTCAAAAGCTTTTGCCTTATCTATTCCTTCTTCTAACGCGCTGATAAAAATGATGGGAATTTCGCTAAATTCTGGCTGTAATTTCAATCTTTGACATAATTCATAACCGTTAATATCCGGCATCATGATATCCAGCAAAATCAAATCTGGGATGCTAGACTGAATTGCATCTATGGCAGAAAAACCATTAGTAACAGGTCTCACTTTATAGCCATTTTTTTGCAAAATTCTAATCAACAAACGCAGATTGTCTGGGGTATCGTCAACTACTAAAATATCTGCTTGATAGTTTTCAGTTTGTTCCGCCTTCATCTCCACGATCTGATTCCTCCGCCTCGGCAAGTAAATTGAGAATTTTCTGGTAATCAAAATTAT
>CASBQF010000353.1 GCA_949127775.1 Oscillatoriales cyanobacterium PMM_0080 | reverse complement strand
TTGGCTGCTCCTTTTTCCCACAATCCCATGCTGTATTTAGGATAAATGAGTTTCGAGTCACCTAACATGGGATTCAGCATAGCTTGAGGTAAGTCGTACTGAAGTTTCATTAAATCCCGCGGCCCTTCGGCGGTATGATCTGTTTCTGTTAGTACCCATTCGTAGGGTGCAAGCAGAGAGGGAAAATACTTAAAAAAGACGGGCATACAGGTATCAAAAAGCGATCGCAATACAGAATCCGGTACTTCCAAGCCGTTGATATAAGACTCTGCTACTGCCATTTGTACCGCGTTTACTGTACTGACTGCGACGCGGGTTGCTCGGTAGGCTATCGGACTTTTGAGATGGATATTTCCCACCAGCGGGATGTGCTGTTCGATGTTTTGTAAGGCTGTTGATGAACTCATGGTTATACGGGTTTTAAAGGTGCTACTATTGTATCTCAAGAAAATCTGCTGTTTTTTGAGGTACAAAAAGCTAAAATTCTTACTAAGTATGGTTTTGAGTCCAAAAGTCTGCTAAAGTATAAAGATATGCGGCTAATTCCTCGGATCTGACAACGAATCTATCAGGCTTTCAGGCAGTTTTAAACTATTAAGAATAATTTTGTTTTATCAATAAAAGTAACGGGACAAAAAAATACTCAAAATCCTCACAACTTCCGTTCGTATCAGGGCTGTGGAAACAAGATAGTTTTAAGTTTAATTAGGTGGATTTACTTATGCAGGAGTTGTGCAATCGGCTGTCTGTTTGGCGATTAAGCCCGGAAAACGAGAGTAAATCCTGATACAGTTAGGGAATCAGGGCATATAGAAAAGAGTTTGAGAAGCCGGATTGACGATCGCACCGGTTGATTGCGATCGCAAATTTGAGCGAAATTGCTCCCTAATTAGCTAGAAACGCCACATATGCCCCACATTCACTATCTGCCGGACGATCGTACGATCGAGGTAGACGACGATGATATAATTCTCGAAGCTTCCTTACGTGCCGGCATTTCCCACACCCATATCTGCGGCGGTAGCGCCCGTTGTTCGACTTGCCGCGTATTGATTGTCGAAGGTTTAGAATTTTGTTCGCCTCGCACCTCGCCAGAAGAAGAGCTCGCGAAAAAATTAGGCTTAGAGCCCGAAATTCGGCTAGCTTGTCAGACACAGATTGCTGGCGGGAAGGTGATTTTGCGGAGATTGGCGATCGATTCTGAAGACTTGGAATCATTTAACGACCAAATGACCGGAAACTCAATTTCTCCTCCCATCGGGCACGAGAAAAAAATTGCGATTTTATTTGCCGATATTCGAGGATTTACGCCTTTTGCAGAATCGCTGCTTCCCTACGACGTAATTTATGTTTTAAACCGCTATTTCCAAAAAATGGGTTATGTGATCAACCGCAACGGTGGGATGATTAATAATTATATGGGAGATGGTTTTATGGCGCTGTTTGGGTTAGAAAATCCCGACAAAGCGGCCGAACAAGCAGTCAGGGCTGGAGTGGAGATGCTGGAGGAATTAGAGAAACTCAATCCCTATTTTGAGACTTTATACCGTCACCGATTGCGGATAGGGATTGGCATCCACTGCGGCTTGGTGGTGGTGGGGAATTTGGGCGCATCGGAGAGTCAGACGGTAACGGCGATCGGCGATGCGGTGAATTTTGCCAGCCGCATCGAGGCTGCTAATAAAAAAGTGGGAACAAGTTTATTGATTTCCGAGGAGACTTATCAGGAAGTGAAGGAATTGGCGATCGTCGATCGTTGCGTATCAGTTGAAATCCCGGGAAAAAGTGGCGAATACCCGCTTTACGAAGTAGTCGGAATGCCACCGCTACCCGTGGAAATCGAGGATATTTCCAAGGTTGAAAAAAGTTCTATCTGGAAAAATTTGGTAAATAAATTGCTGGCTTTGTCTGCTGCGGTGTACAATTGGATTCGGAAAATTTGGAGTTAAAAGTCACACACTACTTTTTCTCCTCATTAGGACTAAAGCAAATCATGAGTTTTTCTCCTAAAAATAAAGTGTTATACTCAATCTGTATACTTGTCATAAAATTATGAATGAGGAGCAACTTGATGAGGTCAAGGAGATTGCTAGAAAATATAGAAATTTTCAATGTGTTTCCTGTTCTCAAGCCATCCAAAATTACTTGACCAAACAGGAAATTAAGGGTAAGATAATAAGAATTAGCACAGTTCCTGACAGGCTGCCATTTTCAATTATTACCAATCCACTGGGGAGCGATCGCCAAATTTCCACAAATGGTTTTCATCAAGGTGTGGTTGTGGAGATGTCCACAAAATTAGGAACACTTGAAATAGTGTTTGATAACCTATATCCTAATGGAATTCCTAAAGATGATTGGCTCAACAGTTTTGGCGGGCCTCTTGTAGAAGATTTTAATGGAGAGTTTGTAGTCACAGAAACTGAGTTTTAATAGACCAAGACATTTTTTGATAAATTATGCAACAGGTAGCCTATATGGATAATCTCTCCGATATTCTCAAAAAAATCAAAAATAAACCTTCAGTGTATTTGGGCAAACCGTCAATTAGTTGTCTTCAGGCTTTTTTGTCTGGATATAATGTTGCACAGTACCAGCTTGGCTTACCTCTAGAACAGGAAAATCCTCTAGATGGATTTCAAGATTGGATAGAGAAAAAATTTAATATCGACTCATCTCAATCATGGGCGAATATAATTCTATTCTTTTCTCAAGATGAGAGAGATGCGCTCGATATTTTTTTTCAGCTATTTGAAGAATATTGTCAAAGTAAGCTGCGTATTGCACACTCTACAACTGCAACTAACTCTTTAACTGGTTCCCAGGCAATCAATATCGCTAATTAAACTGCTCAAACAATTGCAAGTGAGAGTATGAATCTAAGTTTACTATTTAACCGCAGATATCCGCGTTCATCCGCGTGCATCTGCGGTTAAAAAAAATCCTCAAATCCTAAGCCATCACCATCCCCCCATCCACATTAAAAACCTGCCCTGTAATATAAGCAGCCGCTGCATCCGCCGCCAAAAACTTCACCATCCCCGCAACTTCCTCAACTTCCCCGTATCTCCCCAGCGGAATGTACTTCAAAATCTCATCAGACTTGACATCCTTAGTCATATCTGTAGTAATAAAACCCGGTGCAACCGCATTCACAGTGATGCCACGACTAGACAATTCCTTCGCCACAGTTTTGGTAAATCCGATTACCCCAGCTTTCGCCGCACTGTAATTAGCTTGTCCGGGATTGCCCATTTGTCCAGCCACCGAAGCAATATTAATAATTCTGCCGCTGCGCTGTTTCAGCATGATTTTACTCGCAGCTTTCGTGCACAAAAATACGCCAGTTAAATTCAAATCAATCACAGCTTGCCAATCTTCCAACTTCATCCGCAACAGCAAAGTATCGCGGGTAATGCCCGCATTGTTCACCAAAATGTCAATCCGCCCCCATTTTTCCATGACATTACTGGTGAGTAAATCTACTTGGTCAGTTTTCGAGACATCTGCTGCAAGGGCGATCGCTTCGCCACCAGCGGCGACTATTTCTGCTACCACTTCATCAGCAGCAGCACTCGAACTGGCATAGTTGACGGCGACTTTAGCGCCTTCTGTGGCGAATGCTAAAGCAACGGCTCGACCAATTCCCCGCGATGCACCGGTCACGACAGCAACTTTACCCTGCAATCTCTGAAATGTTTCTGGCAATAATTCCATAATTTGTATCGTTGTAATCTACGCTCAGAATTTTGCACTAAAATCGAGCCAGAACCAAAAAAATTATTTTGTCTTATGGCAGTTCAAAAACAGTTCAGCAGTTTTGAGGAGTTGCTATCGAGCTCCGATTTACCCGTGTTGGTAGATTTTTACGCTACTTGGTGCGGGCCTTGTCAAATGATGGTACCGATTTTGGAACAAGTCAGCAGCCAAACGAAGGACAGGCTGATGGTTGTCAAAATTGACACGGATAAGTACGAACAGTTGGCTTCGCAGTATCACATTAATGCTTTACCGACTTTGGTGTTGTTCAAAAATGGCGCTGAGGTCGATCGTATTGAGGGAGTATTGCAACCGGCTCCGTTGATCGATCGACTGCAACCTCATTTGTAGGTTCGTACTAAGGTTCGTGGTGAGGACTTCAGTCCTCACCGGAGGGGTGCATCTCAATGAGTGAAGAGGGCGAAGCATGACCGCATATAAGTTATTAATTATAATCTCATATTTACTGCGGTCATGCTTCGCCCCTACACATATATTTGTCAAACCGAGATGCACCCCTCCGGATGGACTAAAGTCCTCACTACAAACCAATTGTGCATTTTTGTCTCATGAAAACACCAAGTCACGCAATTATTAATTTAGCCATTCTCGGCAGAGTTCAGCATTCTGAGTTTAATTTGCTCATTGTTACGGGCGGAATCTTGCCAGACATCCCGATATTTTTATTTTACTTTTGGGCGAAATACGTTGCTCGTATGCCGGAAGTGACAATCTGGTCACAAGCATATTATGAGCCTGTTGTCCAAAATATTGTGGCTTTGTTTCATTCGATTCCGCTGGCGGCGATCGGCTGGCTAATTGCTTATTACTTTGGCTGGCAAAATGTGCAAATTCTGTTTCTGAGTATGATTCTGCACTCTCTGGGAGATTTACCTGTACATAATGATGATGCTCATAGGCACTTTTTCCCGTTTAGCAATTATCGTTTTATTAGTCCGTTTTCTTATTGGGATAAAAATCACTACGGGTCAATTGTTTCTTTGGTTGAAATGTTGTTAGTGCTGCTGTCAACTTTCCACGTTTTTGGTTTTGTCAACTCTTATGTTGGTAAAGGATTATTGATTTTGGTGAATTGTTTTTACTTGATTGGATCTGTGTTGTTTTACGTTCGTTCTCTAATATCATCTGCTGTCGAGCGACCGCGATAAAATTGGTTGGTAGTGAGGACTTTAGTTTAATGGCACTGGTGTGAAGAAGGACTAAAGTCCTTACTACAAACTTAATATAATTTCTATCTCTTAATTGTTATGCTGCAATTACTTACTATCTTACCCAACTTCTGTAAGGTGCGTCAGCTAATATCTGATTGCTTGTGAATTGAATTATCCTAGCTGACGCACCCTACTACCCTTCGACATGATAGAGGAGACGGCAGTGCCGTGTCCCTACCCAAAATAACATTGTAGGGACACGGCACTGCCGTCTCCTCGCTTATCATTCCAGCGCAGCCGGAATTGAGATCAGTTGGTAGCGATTCGATACGCACCGAAAATCATTGCAACTGACGCACACTACTAATGTATTAAAAATCTCAGATTGCTAACTCCGCCGAATATTGAAACAGCACCAATCTTGGCGCTTCCACAGAGTGGCCACGATCCAGCCGTGCTGTTCGAGAGTATCGGCAATTGGCTTGGCTTGATCGAGCAAAATGCCACTGAGTATGGCCCAAGTTGTGGGTTTGCTAATGGCGGTGAATTGCGGGATTAAATCGATGATTACTTCTGCTAAAATGTTACACATGAAACCGTCGATCGGCTCTTTTACCATTTCTTTGAGCCGATCGATACTTCCGAGCTCTGAAACCAACTGCTGCGAGTTAATGCGGTTGAGCTGCCTGTTGCTAATGGTCGATCGCACTGCCAAAGGATCTGTATCCAAAGCATAAACCTTTGTGGCACCCAACAACACTGCGCCGATCGACAAAATACCCGATCCGCAGCCAATATCGGCAAGTACATATTTTTTGTCGTCAAAACCGAGACGCATTTCCAGCGACTCCAGACACAGTTGAGTTGTAGCGTGAGCACCTGTACCGAAAGCGACACCGGGATCTAAACGCAAAATTATGCGATCGGTATCAGTCGGTAGTGGCAACCAAGACGGATTAATTAAAAAGCGATCGCCCACTTCTTGAGGCTGCCAATGCTGCTTCCAAGTAGTGCCCCAGTCCTCCTCTTCAATCAAATCCCACTGCATCGCAGGTAGGGGCAAACCCGCACACAGAGCATCTTGGCGCAGCCACAATGACAGGGCAGCCAAATCCAGCAATCCTGCCTGCTCTTCGGGCAAATAAGCCGACATTAGGCAGGAATTGTTCTTGAGTTCAGTAGCACTTCCCTGACAGTTAAACCGTTCCAGACGCCAAAAGATGATATCTTCCAGCGCTGGATCGCAAATAATTCTAATTTCCCACCAGCTATGTGCCATAACAATTTTAGATTTTAGATTTTAGATTTTAGATTTTAGACTGGCGCGCGGGGGAACCGTCGGCTGGGAAATGGGAGTGAAGATTGAGGATTGACTAATCGAAAAACTCCCAGTTATCTTGCCAATTATCAATGACTAATTACCTATTACCAATTATCAGTCCTTGCATCCAAAATCTAAAACCTAAAATCCCTCAAAGATTTACCGTGTAAGCGTCCCGAATCCCTGGAACTTTGATCGTTTCCGCCAAAATTCCCTCTGGTAAGGGGTAATCAACGATTTTAGATTTTAGCCTGGGAGAGGGCGGGCTCAGTCCCCCAATGCAAAATCTAAAACCTAAAATTCCTCAAAGATTCACTGTGTAAGCGTCCCGAATCCCTGGAACTTTGATAATTTCCGCCAAAATTCCCTCTGGTAGAGGATCATCTAGGCTCAGAACCATCACCGCGTCACCGCGCACGATTTTACGGCCCACCTGCATACTGGCAATATTGACATTAAAACTGCCCAACTGGGAACCAATTCTGCCAATAATTCCCGGCATATCGCGGTGCAAGGTAAATAACATATGGTGAGTTGGGGCAACGTTGACTGGGAAATCGTCAACGCTGGTAATCCGAATTTCGCTGTCGCCAAGCACAGCACCGGTGACGGTGTGTTCGCCGAGGGTTCCCTTGGCATTGAGGCGCAGGGAGCCTGTGTAGTCGCGAATAGAAGCATCTCGGGTTTCCACGACGCGAATTCCGCGTTCTTTGGCTTCGATGCTGGCGTTGACGTAGTTAACGCGCTCTCGTAAGGCTTGGGAAAGTAGGCCTTTGAGGGCGGCGACGACTACGGGCTGGCTTTGGTTGCTGGCCAATTCGCCTTGGAGTTGGACGTTGAGGTAATCGACTCGGCCTCCGGCTAGTTGGCTGACGAGGTTGCCGAGGGTTTCGGCGAGTTGGAGGTATGGTTTGAGTTTTTCGATCGAGTCTGGGTAAATTCCTGGGATGTTAACAGCCGATCGCGCGGGCAATCCTAACAGTACATCACGAATTTGTTCGGCAACGTCGATCGCCACATTCACTTGAGCTTCGGCGGTGGATGCTCCTAAGTGAGGTGTCAGCACAATGTTTTGGCCGACAGTTAGTAGAGGGGAATCTGCTTGCAGCGGTTCGTTTTCATAAACGTCGATCGCAGCGCCGGCAATCTTCCCTGATTTTATGGCATCTGCTAGGGCTGCTTCATCGATGATGCCACCTCTAGCGCAGTTAATGATGCGGGCCGTGGGCTTCATCTTCGACAGCACCTCAGCGTTGATTAGGTGCAGGGTTTCGGGAGTTTTGGGGATGTGCAGGGTGATGTAATCGGATTCGCGCATCAGCAGTTCGAGTTCGACTAAGCGACAACCCAACTGTTCGGCTCTTTCGGCAGAAATAAATGGATCGTAAGCTAGGAGTTTCATACCCATTGCTTTGGCTGCGGCTGCGAAGTGGGAACCGATTTTGCCTAAGCCGACGATACCGAGGGTTTTTTTGTAAACTTCTACGCCGATGAAGCGATTGCGTTCCCATTTACCGCTTTTGACGGAGGCGTTGGCTTCGGGGATGTGTCGCGACATGGAGAGCATCATGGCGATCGCGTGTTCGGCGGCGGCGATCGTGTTACCTTCGGGGGAATTGACGACTACAATTCCTTTGCGGGTGGCGGCGGGTACATCTACGTTGTCTACGCCGACTCCGGCGCGGCCGATGATTTTGAGTAAGTTGCCGGCTTCAATAATTTCTTTGGTAACTTGGGTGCCAGAACGGATCATTAAAGCGTCGTAGTCTGGAATAATTCTTACCAGTTCTGCTGCTGACAAACCTGTGTTGACATCAACTTGAGCGACTTGGGAGAGGATATCAATTCCGGCTTGGTCGATCGGATCGGATACTAGAACTTTAGGCATAGTAAGCAATTGAGTGGAATCAGTAAAAATAGAGTTGAGCGTTGGCTAGCTCAAAGTTGAGGCTTAAATCTGGAGCAGTATCTAACAGCTCAGCTTAAGCTGGTCTTTGTGCAGTTTGAATTGTATCTGCATTTGGTCAATGTCAGTCGTTTTTGCGGGAAATATTTTAGGTTTACGGTCGATCGAGCTCTCGAACTGTCTGAAAATCCCCGAACTGCTTATCTAGTAAGTCTTTTCGAGTTATAATTGGGTTGAGGTATCTCAGCCGAACTATCAGGAATTGTGTTTAATGAATTATCTTATTGCCGTACTGCCCGATCGAATGCAAGCCGAAGCTGCTTATTGTGCTCTGGAAAAAGAAGGCTTACCGATGAAACAGGTAAGTATTTTGGGTCGTGGCTACAAAACTGCTGATGAATTTGGGTTGATTGACCCGAATCAGCAAGCGAAGAAACAAGCCAAAATGATGGCTGTTTGGCTGATCCCTTTTGGGTTTATTGCTGGCGTTACTTTCAGTCTGATCACCGAGTTAAGGACTTTTGCCTGGGCGGGAGAATATGGCGATCACCTAATCGGTGGTGTATTAGGTGCGATCGCCGCTACGATGGGTAGCGTGTTTGTCGGAGGCGCTGGCGGTATGGCTTTTGGTAGCGGTGATGCTTTGCCATATCGTAATCGTTTGAATGCTGGTAAATTTTTGATTGCGGTTAAAGGTAATGACACTTTAACCAATCAAGCCGCTAATATTTTGCAGCAGTTTGAACCGGAAAATATCCAAGGTTATACAGAGACTTAGTTATTTGTTATTTGTTAACGGTTATTTGTTCAAGGTTATCTGTTATCTGTTGGTTTTTATCACGACGAGTAACAAATAACCAGTAACGAGTAACAAATAACAAATAACGAGTAACAAATAACGAGTAACAAATAACGAGTAACAAATATGGAATCACAAACTATCGCCCTACATTCTCCCCTAGAATTAACTCTCGAATTAACTGATGAGCAGTTTTTTCAGTTGTGTCAAAACAACCGAGATTTAAGATTTGAACGTACTGCCAATGGAGAATTAATTATTATGACACCTACGGGTAGCGAGACTGGCAGGCGGAATTCAGGTCTAAACTTTCAACTTACAGTTTGGAGTATTCAAAGCAATTTAGGAGTTGTTTTCGACTCTTCTAGTGGATTTAAACTGCCCGACGGTTCAGATATTTCTCCCGATTCTGCTTGGGTGCGACGTGACAGATGGGATGCCTTAACTGCTGAACAAAAAGAGAAATTTGCGCCAATTTGTCCTGATTTTGTAGTGGAATTGCGATCGGCTAGTGATTCATTAGAAAAATTGCGGAGTAAAATGAAAGTGTACATCAAAAATGGAGCAAAGTTGGGATGGTTGCTCGATCGCAAAAATAGACAAGTTGAAATCTCCCGCCCCGATAGAGATGTGGAAATTATATACTCCCCTGCAACTCTGTCAGGTGAAGATGTACTGCCGGGCTTTGTTTTGGATTTAAGTGATATTTTGTAGGTTGATTTAATTATTATGGCAAGTTTGCAAAGAGAAGAACTGTTAAAAGGGATTGAAAATCGCGAATCGGTGGCGCGAGTGATAGATTGCGCCGAACAAGCTATCAAAACTTGGGAAGTTACTCTGACTGATTTTATGTCGCCTCCTGAGTTGGCGGAAGCTAAGGTTGTATTTAAGCGTTTGAGTGATGTGGAGTTGGTGGCTTGGGGCGGCTATCCACAAGGGGAAAGACAAAGAATTGCGATCGCCCGATCGGAGATTCCGATCGACTCTGCTAGTGTTGACATGGCTGCGGTAGAAATCGCTGGCAATTTCTTGTTCGATACAGCTTCTCATCGCGATTTCTTAGGCGCGATGCTGGGTACGGGAATTGTCCGCGAGAAAACGGGTGATGTGATTGTGTTGGGGGAACGCGGCGCGCAAGCCATTGTCATACCCGAGATGGTAGAGTATTTGGAGATGAGTTTGCAGCAAGTGCGATCGGTTCCAGTAAAAACTCGCCGCATTGAGTTGACTGAACTAAAAATTAGAGAACCCAAAAAGAAAGAAATGACCACCGTTGAAGCATCGATGAGATTGGATGCTGTTGCTTCGGCCGGATTTGCCATGTCTCGCAGCAAAATGGTTGAATTTATTGACAGAGGCGACGTGCGAGTGAATTGGAAAGACATCACCCAATCTAGTTACCATGTCAAGTCTGGAGATTTAATCGCTGTTAGCGGCAAGGGGAGATTGGAAATTGGGGAAGTAATGGTAACTAAAAAAGAACGGTATCGAGTGCAGTTAACTCGATATTTGTAATTTTTGTCGCCGCGCCCAAGTTCAAAGAAACCGGGTTTTTTACGAGATTTAGGGCGATAACGAAGTATTTCGAGAAAACCCGGTTTCTGGGCACCGCGCCCAAGTTCAAAGAAACCGGGTTTTTACGAGATTTAAGGTGACAACGAAGTATTTCGAGAAAAACCCGGTTTCTGGCCACCTGGTTGAGTTCAAAGAAACCGGGTTTTTCAGGAGATTTAGGGCGACAACGAAGTATTTCAAGAAAAACCCGGTTTCTGGCCGCCCACGCTAACTCAAGAAACCGGGTTTTTATGAGATTTAAGGTGATAACGAAGTATTTCGAGAAAAACCCGGTTTCTGGCCACCCTATCCTTTACTCCGAAACAGCTTTTCTACCGAGTTTACCAAAAGTTGTCGCGGCATAAATCGGGGCATATTTACGATTAGGGGATTCGGGAATCGGCCCGTCACTACGTTAGACTGATTTTTGTCTAAAGCTTTGAGTGCATCTCGCACTACTTCATCGGCGGGAACGAGTTTTTGTCCGCTGCTAGATGCCAAAGCTTCGGGGAATTCTGCTGCTTTGAAAAAGTCGGATTCTGTGGGGCCAGGACAAAGTGCTAAAACACGAACTCCTAAATCTTTGTTTTCCGCCCAAAGTGCTTCGCTGAAACTGAGTACAAAGGCTTTGCTTGCGGCGTAAATTGATAAGTACGGCATCGGTTGAAAGGCTGCAATCGATGCAACATTGATGATACTTCCCGATCGCCTTTCGCGCATTCCGGACAAAAATAAGTGCGATAGTTCTACTAATGCTACAATATTTAGTTGCAGAATTCCTACTTGTTTTGCTAAAGGGCGATCGGCAAAAGCACCATAATCCCCAAAACCCGCATTGTTTACCAACAAATCCACCGTCCAACCTTTGGCAACAACCGCGTCAAATACAGCAGTTGTGGCTCCTGGCGCAGTCAAATCTTGAACGATAATTTCGACTAAAATATTGAATTCCTGTTGCAGTTGAGCAGCTAGCTGCTGCAATTTGGCTTCGGAACGAGCTACCAAGATTAGATTGTGCTGGCGTTTTGCTAATTCGACGGCAAAGGCTGCACCTATTCCGCCAGAAGCACCGGTGATTAAAGCAGTTGGCATGAACTTAATTTGGATTATTTGATGTGGTCTTTATATATTTTAACAATTATCTCGTCTAGCAGCCTGTAGAATAATTGAAAGGGAATAGGTGAGTTTTATGGTGCGTCTTACCGATCGAGCTTTTGACATTTTACAGGCCCAAGTTGACAAGTGCGCGACTGATGATGCTCTAGCGGGTGGAGTTTACCGCAAGATAGTGATCAAGCGGCTGGAGAAATTGCGATCGCAAGACGGCACTTTCGCATCAACAGAAGAAATCCGTGATACTTTCAAAGACGAATTTCCCAATTTCAGCGAAGAAGCTCTCAAAGCTGCTGTCAAAGCCAACCGCGCGCCCGGATTGTTCGATAAAATCATCTTGGTTGGCGGTTTGTTGGGCGGCGCAGCGGGGATAATTTGGGTGATTAACCTGCCTTTCCCGATGATTCGGTGGCCTGTGGCGAAAGCAATGCCGATATTGCTGTTACCGAGCTTTATTAGTATGGACTATAATTACCGACAGGCGATCGCCCTTGTGGAACAATCCGATCAACTGATTAACAAAGCTACGGCTGCGGCAGATTTTGAATATGGCGACACGAAAGTAAAACAAGCGCAAAAACACCTCGATGCTTTACCAGTATGGTTTCTTGGCTACTATCCACAAACTTACTGCTCTTTTTCCGGCTGCACTTGGCGCTTTTCAGTCGATGAATTTGAAGCAGCCCGCAAAAATATCGGGCGGATGGATGCTCAGATTTTCCAACAAAAAAATGCTTTTACTCAATTAAATCAAGTCGAACAAACTCTCGTCAGCGCCAAACAAGAGTATCAGCAAGCAAAAACTGCCGCTGATAGACAAAAAGCTAGCATAAATTGGCAAAGTGCGATCGATCAACTAAATCAAATTCCCACCGAAACACTAGCCGGAAAAACCGCTAAGCAAAAACTCCAAGCAGCAGAAAGAGATTTTCAAGCAATGGGAGGAATCGCCACGGGTTCGGTACACGCCGACAACTTAATTGAAGCAGCCAAAGAATTTGCTTTTTCCGCCGCCGTCGCCTCCCAAAAACCACCACATTCAGCCGCACAGTGGGAACAAATATCAGGATTGTGGGAAGAAGGAATTAACCGATTGAAAATGGTTCCTGTTGATAATCCGGGCTATCTCGATGCTCAAACTAAACTCGCTCAATATCAGAAGAATTTCGGAATTTCTCAGATCAGACTCCAATCAGAAAAAGATTCGGCAAAAGCTTTACAAGAAGCTAAAAGTTTGTTGGCTAGCTTGCAAAATAATGTGAATTCTCCCAGTCAAAATTCGGGTAACTCCCTCGGACAATTGCAAGAAATTATCAATCAATTAGAATCCGTCAAACCTGGGACAACTGTTTATCCTGAATCTCAAACATGGCTGCAATCGGCTCGCAAAAAACAGCAAGAATGGCAAAAGAAATAAAGATTGGGCATCGGGCATCGGGCATCGGGCATTGGGCATTGGGCATTGGTAGTTGCCCAAAATCAGGACACGGCAGTGCCGTTTCCCTACAATCAATCTGGCGATAGCGCCCTGCCCCGCAAGCTAGGATTATTTTGGGGTAGGGAAACGGCATTGCCGTGTCCTCCATTTCTAATGACTTTTCCCCTTTTCCTTCTTCCTTTTTCTATAATTACCAAACGGGATCGACATACAGATTAATTGTAACTTGCGTTTTCCCGGAAGGAACACCAGAAATACAAGCACAAATCGCCTCCCCGTCATCAATTTCTACTTCACAAGCGTGACAAGAACCCATCATACAACCAGTAGGAATAGAAACTCCTGCACGTTTTGCTACATCTAGCAAAAGCTCTCCCGCTTCTGCTTCGACTGTCACATTATCAGGTAAAAAAACAATCTTTGTCATGCAATGTTAATCTCCACTTTAACTAATAAATGATATCCAATCCGGTTGATTGAGCCTCCGGTTGGGGCGGGGCGGGTTTACCTGTATTGTTGGCTGGTATTAGAGCTGTTGGTGAACCCGCCCCTACGGAATCTTGTCTATTGAACCAGATTTGATGTCATTCCTAACCTAAAATATGCTTGATATCTAAATGCTTTTCCACTGTATCTGCTAAACTTTCTAACAGAGCTTCTCGATGTTCTCGGTAATTGGGAATACCTGTGGGTAATGCGCGGAGTCCCCGCTGTTGGCGCAAGTGATTTAACCAAGCTCGCCGCCAAGCTCCATTATCAAAAACGCCGTGCAGATAAGTGCCCCAAATTGATTGAGAAGTGTTGACAATTCCTAAAGTCGGATCGTCAAATAGCGGTTGAGTTGAATTCAACTCTAGCATTTCCGTTCTTCCTTGATGAATTTCATAACCGGAAACTGGTAAACCGGGTTGAGGATAGTTGGATGTTACGATCCGCTGGCGGGCAATTTTGTTGGGTGCGATCGCAGTTTTCAACGGTAGCAATCCCAATCCTTCAAATTCTCCCTGCTCTCCTTCAAGGCCTTCTCTATCGGTGATACTTTCTCCCAGCATCTGAAAGCCGCCGCAAACTCCCATGACTGTACCGCCTGCTATTAAGTAATTTTGAATAGCTTTCGCCATACCTGTTTGCCGCAGCACGTGCAAATCGGCAATTGTAGTTTTAGAGCCTGGTAAAATCACGGCGTCTGGATGGCCTAACTGGTCTCTGGGGCTGACATATTTGACTGTGACGCTAGTTTCGGACTCCAGCGGGTCAAAGTCGGTAAAATTGGAAATTCGGGGCAGGCGGATGACGGAAATATTTAGGTCGGTTTGAGAATTGGGAGAACGCCGATCGAGCAAATCGAGAGAATCTTCGGAGGGAAACACTTCGTCTATCCAAGGAATTACCCCAACCACGGGGATTCCAGTCCTTTCTTCTAGCCAAGTCAGCCCCGGATCTAAGATCGATTTTTGGCCTCGGAACTTATTGATAATGAATCCTTTAATTAAAGCGCGTTCGTCTGGATCGAGCAATTCCAAAGTGCCGATGATATGAGCAAAAGCGCCGCCGCGATCGATATCAACTACTAGCAAAGTTCGAGCATTTAAATATTTGGCTACTCGCATATTTGTCAAATCGCGGTGTTTAAGATTGATCTCAGCAGGGCTACCTGCTCCCTCACAAACAACCATGTCAAATTCTTGCCGTAGAAATTCTAAAGATTCCCGAATCGCTTGCCAACCGATATCAAAATACTGCTCATAATATTGAGCTGCTCGCACATTTCCGACGGCTCTGCCCTTTATAATCAATTGAGATGTCATGTCTCCTTGCGGCTTGAGCAAAATCGGATTCATTTCTACCCAAGGCGCGACGCCCGCAGCCCAAGCTTGGACTGCTTGAGCGTAGCCAATCTCTCCGCCGGCGGCTGTGACATAGGAATTCAGAGCCATATTCTGACCTTTGAACGGAGTTACCCGCCAGCCGCGTCGAGAAAAGATGCGACATAATGCTGCAACCAGTAAAGATTTTCCTGCGTGAGAGGTTGTTCCCACGACCATAATTGCTTTCATAATATTTAGGGTAGAAGGTAGAGCACAAGAGAGAAGGCAGTTCGGTAACGGATTATTTAACGAATTTAACGGATGTAATATCGTTTCCGGCTGCGCCGGAATGATAGAGAGGACACGGCAGTGCCGTTTCCCTACGCCCGATTAATTGTAGGGACACGGCACTGCCGTGTCCTGATTTAGAGTAATATTAATTCCGATGCAACCAGAATTAATATAAGAAGGTAGAAACCAGAATTTCCGTAATTCTGTTTTCTACCTTTTGCTTTTTGTCTTAAGTTGAGGGCTGATCTTTGTCGGATACATTATCAGACTTGGATTCATCGGCCGGTTGAGCAGCTTCTACTGACTCTGAAGTTGGAGGATTTGGGCGAATTAATTCATCGACCGGTTGAGCAGCTTCTACTAACTCTGGAGTTGGGGGATTTGGGCGAATTAATTCCGGTTTTTCTTCCGTTTCAGATGGTTTTTGGTCTGTGGATTCGATCGAGATCGCTGATACTGAAACCGTTTCTACCTGCACCCTCAACCCAGGTTCTCCGGGTACTTCTATCTCTACAGGCTCTGCTATTTCCACTACAGTCATTTCTATGGATACAGGAGGGGCTGCTTCTGGTTCGGATTTATCAACATCAGGCGGTGTTGTCCCAGTCTCAGTGGACGATCGATCTTCTATTTTGGCAGAACTTGCGGTTTCTGCCGCCATCAACTCGGCCATTGCTTCTACATCGGTGGGAAACGAGACTCCTTGGCTGGTTTCGGCTGTCACTTCCACTTCGGCGGCGGCTTCGGCTAATTCTGTTTCGAGAATGGAGTCGATATCCGGTGCGGGAATTGCCGTTATTTTAGGTTCAGGGGCGATCGAATCTCTCGTCACTTTCGTTGGCGTCTGGGGAGTTCCATCAGACTTGTTTTTACCCGTACCCCGTCCCAACATACCGCCGAGACTATTTTTGAGATTGCCGAATAGACTTCCGAAACCTGCGGATTTTTTATCGACTTTGGCAGGAGTTGAGCTTGCCTCTGGGGCTGCGGTTGGTGTCGCCGTTGGGGCTGCCGTTGGTGTCGCCGTTGGAGCAGCAGACTGGGTAGCCCTCGCTCTCCACATTTCGTCAAAATCATCATCATCATCATCAGTCTGCTGTTTTACCTCTGACTGAGCCTCTAGTGGCTCCACAGTTGCTCCGGCCGCAATTTCTGAAAAGTCTAGAGGTAGAGGGAGAGGAGTGAAGCTGCTGGCTAATTCTGCTGTTGATGCTGAAGTCTTAGCATCAGGAGTTTCGACGGAAAATACTGGTATTTCAGATATTGCAGGTGCGCTGTTGTCGGGAATTTTTGAGTCAGGGACGATCGAACTTTCGGCAATAATTCCAGGAATCGCCGATTGTTGTTCTACCTTCACCTCGCCCCCGGTAACAGGTGATGAAACAACATCAGCTTTCGGTTTGGGCGATCGAACAAACTTCGGTTTTTTCGTAGCCGGTTCTTTTTTATTACCAAACAGGCCTGCAAACGGCAAGCCCGCCACCAAATTCGCTGGCCCCGGAATCGGCGTTTGCTGAGCAACGGGCGCCACCAACCTGCGCAAAGCTAGAGTTTCCCAAGCAAAGGAGCCCAACATAGCCACCCCCGCCATTTGACCCAGCAGGAGAGCACCAGTAATTCGCCCCGCACAGGCCCATAAAATTAACGCATAAAAAAGTCCTACCCCGCTCCAGGTAAAATCACTTTTGCGGTGAACTTCTGGAAAAAAGAAGGCCGCCATGTAAATACTGAAGCTGCCTAGACCGACCGCCAACGCCAGAATGTATGCAAGCATCTTGTCGGTACCTCCGCTGTGTCAAATAAACTTCTACGAGCTAATTCTACCTTTGAGAGAGACTCAACGGCTTCCTTCTCAAGGATAATTCTCAATTTGCAACTGGGATGCACCCAAATTTTTCCCCTAACCCTCTAACCCCCTCACCCTCTAACCCTCTCCTGAGTCGTGATATTGGTCACTTAACTGCGCTTGTACGATCGCACTGGCCGGAGAAGAAGTTCTGTATGGTGTAGGTGTAAAAGGATTTATGCCCTACAGCATATATATTGGAGGTAGTGCCATGTTTGAAAAACTGTTGTTAGCGGCGGCCTTAACCTTATCGGTTCACGTATTTGCCGGAGTCAGCACTTCCCCGAAGTTACCGAAAACTTTGGTATTGCGATCGATCGACCGTCCGACTCAAACCATGAAACTTCCCCTCATTCAAGTACCTGTGGACTTCAAGTCGAACGTCGAATCCTGATTGTACCCGGTGGATAGTAGATGATCGAGTGCGATCGAACCAAAGGCAGAGTCGGTCTATAGTATTTTTTGAGAGCTGTTCTTTTTTCTATTTAAACTTAAAACACTTTGGCAATCCTGAGTAAAGGATCAAAATAAATATATACTTTCCAGATATAGCTCAAAGCTAATCAGGACATTGACTATTAAATCAAAGAGAGTGAAAATGGGACTTAGCGATATTCTATTGAATGAAAATAACAGAGATAATTTTGTTGACGACTGTGTGAAGTTGATAGACAAACAAGTTGCTTCAGCGCCGGGATTGGGTGGTCTTGCTCTGAAAGCTGCCTACTCTACTGTCAAGGGGATACGATCGGACTATTGCGCCCAAGTCGTCGATCAACTTCTGCCCCAAATCTCGATCGCACTAGATCCGATGTGGACAGAAGCAGTAAACAATGGCAATCCAGTCGCATATCTTACTGAAAGAAAAGCTCAAGTAGCAGATGAATTGCTCCAAATCAGCGACCAAAAAGCCGAAAACAGCACAAGAGCAATAGTTAAAGGCGCTTATGCCAAACTCCGCCCCTCCGCTAAGACTTATGTAGAAAAGGGAATACCGGATTTAGCCGAAATTATTAATAAACATCATAGTGCGGGTTAATAAGTAAGTAACGGCTAAAAATAGAATTTCCAGAGTTACTAATTCTATATCCCCATCCTAATGACGACTAAAGGACTAAAGTCCTCAATACAAACCCAAGGTTCGTAGTGAGGAATTTAGTCCGCATCTTATATCAATTCCGATTGCACTGGGATGATATAGAGGAGACTGCACGTGCCGTATCCCTACCCCAGATTAATTGTAGGGACACGGCACTGCCGTCTCCTCTTTTCGGGTAATATTAATTCCGATGCAACCGGAAACGATCTTAGGAATGAGAATTAAATAACTTCCACAAATTTGTGGGATGTCCCGCCCGTCTTGAACAGGCAGGATGCCTGTTCCACAATAACAATTAAAATTGTAAGTTATTTAATTTGCGATCCT
>CASBQF010000352.1 GCA_949127775.1 Oscillatoriales cyanobacterium PMM_0080 | reverse complement strand
GACCTAAAGGCACGAGGATTCTTAAGACATTTCAATCTTAATATCCCTATTGCTAGGGTTCCCAAACTCGCCACGTTTGCTCAAAGAGCGTGGTGATATCTTTTGGGCGTTTAGGTGACTAGCACTCCCGTTTCGCGTCCTGGCCCACGTACCATGAACAAAGCTCTATCTCTAGTTGTTTGTAATTGACTTTAATTACGATCTTTCCTGGCTTTGCAGCGAGATACTTAATCTTTAAAATCTCGTTTCAGCTTAGAACTGATTAGTCCCAAAATCAAGACTATGTTACATTACTTAATTACGGAAAAAGCCGTCCTAGAAGGACAGGGTTTTAAACCCAATTTCGTGATAATTTCCTGGTGGGAAACCAGGAAATTATCCAAAAATCAACCTTTTTTCTGGCGTTCCAGCTTAGTTTTCCAATTGGCGATCGCCTTCTGAGCCGGCTGATAACTCTGCGTACCAGACGGAACCAGCGAAGCAGCTTCAACTGCCTCTTTCAGCTTTCCTTGAGAAGATCGCAACTGAGCAATTTTGAGAATAGCTTCGCTCCACTCTCCAATCAAAAGCTGAGCTGCTTCATACTTCGGCTGACCGGGCTGAATTTTATTAGCTTGCTGGATGCCTTTACTGTAAGAAGAGGCAGCCCCTCGCTTAATTTGACCCTTAATCCTCGATAGCAAATCAGCATTTACTTCCTGCTGTTTGGATAGATTCTGCCATTGACCGATCGCCTCTTTCGACTGATTGTAAACCGGCTGATTGACATCCGGCATCAATTTAGCCGCGCCGATCGCCCCGGAGAAATCACCCCGATCAGCCCGCCCGTTAGCAATATCCAAAATCACCAAACTCCAGCGCTCAATATCCTGCTGAGCCCGCGGATAGAGCGGATCGCTAGCCGGAATCGTTCGAGCCTTAACCACCGCTCGATTAAAACTCGAAGCCGAACCATCCTTGAGGAAAGTTTTCGCCTCAGCCCACACCTGCTGGCTCGATGGCGGCTGCTTGGTTCCAGTCCCTACTGGCACCGTCTGCGGTTGCTTCTGCGGCACAACCTCACCACCAGCAGATTTCTGAGGCGGAGGGTTTTCGGCATTTTCAGGACGCGATCCAGGATTTCCTTCCTGCTGACCGATAAAAATCGATCGGTTTGTCAGAAAAACACCCAACAGCAGCACCAAAGCCGTAGCTGAACTCCACAAAACTAGCTGCTGCAAAAATGACTTATCCGATCCCCCGTTATCTGCATCCTCCGGCTTTTGCAAGTTCGGTCGATCGTCCCCACCGGAAGATCCGACAGCATTCGCCCGATCGACCCGTGGCATCTCAACCGGCGAATCCTGAGCATTGCGAGTAGCCGGCGGCAGCTCAATTTGAGCCGTAGCCGTCGCCATTTGCGAGCGATCTAACCCATCAGCCGCACCAACAACCGCCATATTCCCATTACGTCCCGCCAACGCAGCAGTTGGTATCCCAACAGCATCCGGCAAAATCACCAAATGAGCCTTTCCCGGAGGATTCACCACCATCAAAGGTTCTTGTTTCGGACGCAAATGGTGATCGCATAGCTCCGGGAGTCGATCGCTCAAGAAACGATCTAAACCCTTAACCGTCGTACATTGTCCCGATCGCAACCCCTCCAAAAGCGCCGTCGTGAAAAACCCCTGACGCAGAGCCGAAGTTTCCCGCGAAACTTGATTCGGGCGGCAAGAAAGCACCGTCGGGATTTCCAGTACCCGGGCCAATTCAGCCGTTTGAGCTCCGATCGTTTCCCCCACTTTCACAATCTGGCTGCGATTCATATCAACCAGAACCAACACCGTTTCCGTAGGAGCACTTTTCAGAGTATTCAACAGCAACTCTACCGGAATCCCCGTAGCTTCAATATCAGCCGGATTACCGTCAACCGGCATCAAATAATCCTTGCCTTCATAGCTGACACCATAGCCGCTAAAAAAACACCAGAGTAAATCTCCCTGTTGCAGATGTTCCGCGCACAGTTTTTCCGTCAACCTCAGAATATTTTCCCGATTCGGATACGTTGATTGACCCCACAGCGACGGCGAACTATCCGTCATCAGCAGACACCCATCCGGTGCAAAGCCAGCCTCCTCAGTCAAAAAAACGCACAGAGCCTCTGCATCCTCTTGCGCATAACTCAAAGGCTGTAGTAACTGATATTGATTGATACCTATTGCAATACAAGCGTGATGTTTCATCCTTATATGCCCTATATATATAGTGGACAGCTTGCACAAAACGATAACACATACCCGTTTAAGCTTATATCAACTTTTGTCAGAGTTCAGATCGTAGTCGTCCCAAACCAGAAGTCCCAATCAGCCCCCAAATTTAACACCCTAGAATATTTAATTGTGAGATTTTAGTAAAAATTTATACCCAATGCCTGCATTCAGAAAAATGACGTTAAATTGGATACATAGGCAAATCTATCTCTTAAATTTTTTGTAAACCACACCACAAAGGAATAAACCGCTCATGGTCTCTACCGTCCAAAAAGAAATCTCCGCCCACACCCAATCCCTACTCAAGCAAAAGAATCCTAAAAATCACGGCCATTATCGGTTTCAGGATTTTTTTGCCTTCGATCGCCAGTTTGGTACAATCAACGACTGGAATGAGTCGCGTAACATTTTTACTAGCGAAGACTTCATCATCGGTTTGGTAGAAGGACTCGAAGAAGAAGTAGGCCCGGCTTCTTCTGTAATCATGTATACTATTGGTTGCCAGTGGGGGCTGCAAGATTCCGAATTCTTTCAAAAATGGTTTAGTGCCGAATTCAGCCAGAACATTCGTCAGTCGAATCTGATGTTTTTGCTAGAAACTTGGTGGTGGCCTTTCACAGCTCAAGGTTGGGGTCGGTGGGAAGTTGACATGAGCGATCGCAAACATGGCTGCATCTTCATCAACCTCTTTGACTCAGCAGTAGCTCGCACATTGGGCGACGTAGGCAAACCAGTTTGTCACCTATACGCCGGTTTGTACGCCGGTTTCTTCGGATCTCTAGTCAAAAAGCCTCTCAGTTGCATAGAACTCCAATGTTACTCAATGGGAGAAACCTATTGTAAATTCCTCCTTGGCAACCCAGATAAAATTGACGCAGCAGCATTCTGGCTCAACGAAGGTGCCAACGCCCGCGATATTCAAAATCGACTCGAACACGGCGAAATATTGCGCTAAACAACCTGGAAAGGCATATTCCCTGCCCTGCCTTTCCTCCTACCAATTTCGCGATCGAGCGATGATTGGCCCCTCCAGGCAGGCAGAAAGATGAAAACTCAAGCTTCATGGTTGGACAAATCTGTCCAAGACTTCTTTGGTCACTATAATTGGCAAAGGAAACCTTTAGAAACCCAAAATGGCTCGATATCTGGGCAAGTGCTGACTTTAACCCGATCGGTATCAGACTTTTTCCAAGCTATGTCTTGGGAAGGAATTCCCGAAGTCGGCGCCCTACCCCTACCGCCGCCCTTGCCAGTAATTTCTATTTCTGAACCCGCAGAAGTTACCATTGACGACCTATTTGACCTGTTTTAATCCGTCTGAAAAATGGAAAATAACCAATAGTTAATATTTGGAATTGCGCATTTGGAATTGCGCATTTGGAATTTGCATTAGTTATTTATTTTATTACTAATGCCAACTAAGCTGTTCTGCATTTAAATTGCATATAAAAAAATCAAACAATGAGTGGGATGGGCGTCCCGCCCGTCCTAAATATACAATTTAAATGTACGACAGCTTACCAACTTCTTTCCTGCCAATTGATATCAAATCCGCGCTTCACCGTCGGGCGTAAAGTCCAGTCAAATGGCAACCCAATATCAGCAAAACTTTCCATTTTTTGACTTGCAGTCAACCGCCAAGCGTCAACTATCAATCGTCCATAATTAGGAGGAGTCCAACCATGATAGGCAACATCAAAAAAAATAGGAAATTTTCTATTCATGCTTGACTCCTTCGCTCAACATCCATCCGTTAAATTCGTTTCACAATCTGCTGCCGAACTTTCTTTTATCAATTACAAATTACCACTTAATTAAAATCATGCACCCTGAGATTGAGACTCTGCTGGATCAGGCAGAAAATCGCTTTCTAAAAGGCGAAGAACTCATCGCTTTTAAGCGTCAAGTTGCAAGCCTTTCCCAGCGCTTAAAAATCTATGAATTTTTGCGAGAGAAGGAAACAAGTATCTTCCAACCAGTAGCTAACAAGCTACAAGAAACATTCCCCGACGAAAAACAAGAAACCTTAGAGCGATCGCTCAAACACTGGCTATTAGTCTTGCGGTACTGCGGTATGGCTATGCTGCTGAACGATCAACAATTTCTTGAACAGCGATTACTAGACTGGGTTTCGGGCATCGTCGAAGCTCACCAAACTCACAAAATCGAAGCAACTGTTTGCAATCTGCTACAAACTCGTTTAAAAGAAATGCTTTCCGAGCAAGCCCGGGCTATATTGCAACCATTTTTTGACCAAGCACAGTCAATGATTATTGTTGGTAATAAAGAGTAGGCAACAGTTGATAGTTGACAGTTGACAGTTGACAGTTGACAGTTTAAGAGCGACTTCTACCTAGAAGGAAGAGGATTGGAGTAATGAATAGTTTGATTTTAATTTCTCCCTCACTCGCGAGAGGCTTTCAACCAATTCTTTCGGGTAACAGTTAGCTGCTCTCAAAAAACAGTTATTAGTTGTTAGTTGTTGGTTGTCATTCCCAGTTCCCAATTCCCAATTCCCCATTCCCCATTCCCCATTCCAGATTACCGATGATTAATATTGCCGACTTACTCAAACAGCCCCGAATCCCTGGAAACTACTTTGCCAGCGATGCCTACGTCCGAGGCGATCTCGAACTCGGCTTGCTCGAAAACCGCCGGGGCGATCGACTTATAGCCCTCCCAGAAACACTCATTCAAGCCATTTATATCGGCTTAGAACAAGAAACCGGTCAAGCCTCCCGCCTCGTACTATTTAACTGCGGCCGCTGGTGGGGGAAAAACTTCTACGTGCGTTTTTGCGAAGAAGTTAGCGAATACTACGGTCAGCCAGTTTCCGAAATGGAAATGGTAGAATTTATTCAAGCCTTGCAACAGTGTTGGAAAACTCACGGATGGGGAACATTTGAACTTGACCCGAGCCATTCCGAACAGGGATTTTTAATCGTCAAAATTGCCAACTCTCTCTTTGCTAAAACAGCCCCCAAATCGAAGCGACCAGCCTGTTTTCTAGAAGCCGGTATCTTAAGTTCGTTCTTTACTAAACTTACAGGCCGGGAACTTCACTGCATCCAAACCTCCTGTGAATCCTTGGGTTCCGACTGCAACCGCTTTATTTTAGGGCTGCGCGATCGCCTTCAAATCGCAGAGTCCCTCGTCGAAGAAGGACAAGATCACGAAGCTATTATCAGTCAACTTTGCCTCAAAAACTAACTGAAATGACAGCTATTTATTTTGATTGATAGCTGTCATTTCGATAATTCAATAGCAATTTTATTCGTCCTAGCATCAAAACAAAAACTTAAATTATCAAAAACTACAAAGTTTAAAAAACTGGTTTTAGCTATTAATAAAAAACTTGATCATGAGAACTTGCAGCTAGATAAAGCACAACGTACCGTAGAAATTTATGAAATTTAAAATCAATCACAACCTAAAACTTTTTGCTCGAACTTAATGGACGCCAATGAACTTCTAAATCGATATGCAGCCGGCGAAAGAGATTTTAGACTGGCAAACCTGCGGGGCATTGTGTTGAGTCCGATCGATTTATACCGTTCCAGCGATGCCCCAACTCTACGTTTGGCAAACCTCAACGAACACCAGCACCGACCCTACCTAATTGGCGCCAACCTCAGTCAAGCCGACCTTACCAAAGCCCATCTGAGCCGAGCCAACCTCAGCAAAGCCGACCTCAGCGAAGCCAATCTCACCGGCGCCAACCTCATGGCCGCAAGTCTGAGCGGAGCCAATCTCAGCGGAGCCAATCTCACCGACGCTAACCTAGCCGGAGCTCACTTGAATTGGGCAAACCTGAGCGGGGCAATTCTCCCCAATGCCAATCTCATAGGTGCAGATATGAGCGCAGCCAACCTCACCAAAGCCAATCTGGGCGACGCAAATCTCAGTAAAGCCTATCTGATTAAAGCCAACCTCAACGGGGCAAACTTGAAAGATGCAGACTTGACTCTCGCGAGCCTCAAAGACGCAGACTTGAGCGAAGCACAGCTCACTGGAGCCGAATTGTCCAAAGCCAACTTAGTCGGAGCGAACTTAACCCGAGCCAACCTCTGCAAAGCCAATCTTTTGAAAGCTAACCTCAGACGAACTAACCTAACTCAAGCTTATTTAAACGGCGCGTGTTTGAGCGAATCAGACCTCAGCGAAGCTTGCTTGGAAAGAGCTAATTTGTGCAAAGCAGACCTGAGCAAAACCTACCTGAGAAAGATTAGTTTCAACGGCTCCCACTTAAGTGGCATCAACCTCAGCGGGGCTGATCTGGGCGGTGTAGATTTGAGCCGCAAACTTTTAACTGGCATCAATATGGCCGATGCCTTGTTGAACGAAGCCAACTTCAGCGGTGCTTATCTGATGGAAGCTAACTTGAGCGGAGCCAACCTTACCAAAGCCAACTTCAGCCTAGCTTACTTGATCAATGCCAACCTTTCTAATTCTTGCTTGCATGAAACTGACTTGAGCAAAGCCAACCTCAGTAAAGCCAACTTGCGGAAAGCTGACTTGAGAGGAGCGAACCTCCGGGGAGCCATTCTCAGTGAGGCTGATTTGAGGGGAGCGAACTTGATTGGAGCCATTCTTCCTAACGGCACAATTTATCGCGGTTAATCTCAAATCCACTTCGATTATTTGCCCAGTACAGTACGGTTGATGTCCAAAATCGGAAAAAATAAGCTGACTTCTTCAGCAGTCAGGTATTGTTTGAGTACCTTTTTCATGACATCGTAGGTAACAGCCGAACTGTTGCGAGCTTGAAAAGCGCCTAAAATAGTTTGGAACCAAAGCAGCAGTCGATCGCGCAACCGTTCAGTATCATTAATCAAAAGTGCTGCCGCCGAGTGTCTCAACACCCGCAGAGCATCTACGCGCCACTTTGCCGTCACATCTTGAGACCCCCGGCGAAATAAACTAGGATCGAGAGACTGCATTTGTGCTTCCACCTGCTTAATAATTTCTTTTTCAGAAGCTTGAAGTTTTTTATAAGCACTCATCCGGTGATTCAAAGACTGAAAGTAGTCTTTTAAAAATTGGAGTTCTTCAGCGGTGGCGTAGCGTCCGTCTGCTTCCGTACTCAAACGCGCAAGTTGGCTTAGCATATAACTTTTTTTTAGGCCAATAGATATACAAGTTACAACATATCAAGTTTTAACTCAATTGGCTGCTTCATCCAGTATCTGCAATGATATTAACGTTGGTAGTTCACGCTTCTTTAGTCCGAACTAAATACTGTCCTACTTGGAAACGGGTATCATTAAGCTGAGTAACGATCGAACGAGTGATCAATTTTCCCGATTCCACAACTACTTGACCCGTAATTGGGTGTAACAAATCTTGCTGGGCCCGGCGACCGATCAGAGCGTCTACATTTTCAATAGCATTAATGTACATCCCCGCAGGTATCTGTACTACCACACCCTCGCCCATAATTTGAGCCTGACAAGCAAGTCGCGAATTGGCTTTAGCTGTAGTAATGACTTCTAGCGTCCTCCTCTCGCGGCGGTTCATGTCAGACAAGCCTTCCATGCCCTCTTTAATGTAAACGTGGCAGGTAGCGCACATTCCCCGCCCCCCGCATTCCTTGAGAACGTCCAAGTCTTTGGAAAGTAAAGCAGACAGAATATTCGATCGGGTTTCCACTGCCATTTCTTCGGCAATTGGATCGAGTCTAATAATTTTAACCATATTGATTTTAGATCCTGTCAAGTTCAGTATGTAAGCAAGGGCGATCGAAATATTGAAAGCTCAAACAATTTTGGCTAACACCCAAAAACGTTAAGATGACTTGACAGCAGTGGCTTCCGGCTCCATGACCCAGATTGCATAACCGCTAGCCGTTTTGGTAATCGCTGTGGAGTCGCCCCTATTCCCCAGCTTAGCCACGATGGCTAGAACCTTAGACGGTTCTTGGACGGCTTTAAAAAAACTGTAATACTCGCGATCGACTAAAATAGCAGCCACAGGCAGTTCCAGATCCGGCACCCGAATCCGGCAAGATTTATACTGACTCCGAAACTCCAGGATTTTAGTAGGTGCGGTCGTGCCATCGCTCTTAATCGGCTGAGAATGAACCTGAGATAACATAAGCTGTACCTGGCGATCGATTCAAAAACTTGAATTTTTGTCAGAATTCTTCACATATTTTAATACTAGCTCAAGCATTTCCTATAATTAGACCGATGCAACATTCTAAGTACCGCATTTTAGGGCTAGTCGGACAAGGGCAATTTGGTCGAGTCTTTTGTGCCAGTGTTCGAGAAGCTCCCGCCAAAGACTCCCGCCTCACCAGCCAACTGGTTGCTCTCAAAGAACTCAGCCATCAAAAAGCCCCAACAAGCGAATTCTTGCGAGAGCTATGGTTTCTGATCACCTTGCAGCATCCCAACATAGTCACCTGCCGAGCTCTAGAACATACAGCGACAGGCAGGTACTTGGTGATGGACTACTGCGAGGGAGGCACTCTCCGCAACCTGCTCAAACAAGACCGCCCCTTGCGGCTGCTAGAAGGTTTGCAGCTAGTCATGGAAGTTTTAGCAGGCCTGGACTACGCCCACCGCCGAGGCGTAGTTCACTGCGACATCAAACCCGAAAATATCCTCCTAACTTTAGGCTCCAAAGGTTGGTCGCCCCGGCTGTCTGACTTTGGCATTGCGCGCCGGCTGCCAGAAATCGGTACAACTCGCCTCCACCAAGAAATCTCTCCAGACGCTACCGTAGGTTCTCCCGCATACATGGCCCCAGAGCGGTTTTACGGTCTTTATTCACCCATGTCAGATATATATGCAGTGGGAATTCTGCTATTTGAGTTGCTAATGGGCTACCGCCCTTTCGGCGGAACCCCCGGAGACTTAAGGTGGGCGCACCTGAATCAACGTTTACAACTTCCCGACGCTATTCCCGAACCTTTGCAAGCAATAGTCAAAAAATCTTTGGAAAAGCTGCCCGCCCGCCGTTTTGCTAGTGCTTCTCAAATGGCTCAAGCTCTGCGACTGATCATGTATGACCCCGCTGTCAGGCAATTAGGCGACTGCATTGTTCCTTGGGAAAACCCCGCAACCACAGACGCGAAAAATTTCAAGTCAGAAACTGAATCTCTGGCGGAAGTCGATGAGGAAGAAGCCACACGCCCGACCATTAATTTACTTGGGACTGTGCGCTATTCGCTTTCACAGCCAAAGCCGTTGATACTTCCTGCACTGCTGACAGCTTTAATTGCCACTGAAACCTATCTCTATGCTGCTGTAGGTACGGAGGTAAAGGTTTGGTGCCAGCCGGAACAACAGCTAGTTACAGAAGAAATGCCGACTTCTATACCTATGCCGGAAATCGTGCGTGGCATTTTACCGACTTCCCACGGCTGCTGCGTTCTCACTCCGCAAAAACTTTACTGGCTTAACGATCGCTCTTGGGAGCCTCAGTGTTTGCTGGATATCGGTCTCAGGCAAGGTGCAGATGCTTTTAAAGCTGCTGTTGATTCTCACGGTGACTGGCTGACAGTCGCTGTTCCGGGCGAACTGCGCTTTTATTCTTTAGCCGAAAACAGCTCTTCGGGCGATCGAGAAAAATCCTTGAAGCCGATCGCGACAGTGCCATTACCGGAACACTATTTACCAGAATTAATGTTCTTAGATAGGCGACACGTCTTAGCAACTTGGTCGGACAACGAACCAAAAAATCCCCAAACTATTTTTAGAGTTTATACTCGCCGCGGCACGGCAGTCGGATCGGTTCGGTTGTCAGCCAGCGTTGGACAAATGCTACTGACACCTGAACCGTATACCTTATTGGGAATTCCTCAATCTGGCAAAGCGGCTGTGCTATTGATGAAATTGTGGCCGCTCAAGGTAGCGCGAATTCCCCTTGAGAGTCTTCCTGTGTCTGCTTGTGTAGCTAATTGGGGCTGGGTATTGGCTCCAGTTGGAGGACAGATTCTGGTGCTAAACAGTCAAGGTATTCAAGTAGGGAATTTTAGCAGCCCCGTCACACCCCGGGCGATCGCCCCTTGGGGAAAGACTGGTTTGGTGATTGCTGCTGATGTTGAGCAAGAGAGTCACTTGCACTTTTTAGATGTGAACGACGTTGAGGAGGCCGACTCGCGTTAGCGAAGCTTGCAGCAGAGGATCGAGCCTCAACGGCTGATAACTGGGGTAACTGAAGGTATTTTGGGGTTGCTGTAGTTAAGGAGTTTGTAGCTGTGGGCGATCGATTGCTGAGAGTGCGATCGGAGTTAAAGTACCGTATTGTGACGACTTCTGATTTTGGAGCGTAGAACTTGCAATCGGGCGATCGGGTCAACGCCATACCCCACCCTCCCTTAGTAAAATCCAGACGCGACTTATCTTACGACTCATGTACCAATGTAGTCCTATTGTCCCGAGCCTAGTCATGCAGCTTAATATTCTAAGTTTGTCTGACTTTATATAAGTAAGCCGATCATGCTCATTAACAACCGATATTGTAGCGAGGGGGTAATGTAGTGAGGGAAAAAGCCAAAATTTGCCCAAAAATAAAAAATGCCAGCCATAAAAAGGAGTCAGGCCGCCGACATTGAAGCAGACTCAAGAGGTAAAACCCTTG
>CASBQF010000351.1 GCA_949127775.1 Oscillatoriales cyanobacterium PMM_0080 | reverse complement strand
TGGCCGGCAACGCCGCGAATCCGAAACGGGGAAATGGTTTGTTCGACGGCTCTTACGGCGGTTTGGCTCAGTTGACTTTCAAACCGACAAGCAGCATGGCTTTAGGTTTAACTTACCTTAATTCCTACAACAACGTCACTGGTACGGGCAGCAATGCTTCTAATTTTCCAGGCCGTCTCGGTTCTTTCGGGCTCGGTGACGGTAGTCTTCCAGTTTCTAGTAATTCTTACGGCGCGCAAGCTTCGTGGAGAGTCAACCGGGCAATTGCTGTCGGCGGTTGGGCTGGTTACACCAACCAGCGGATTTTATCCAACTTGGCAACTCCTACGGGTTCTGTGCAGCGCGGAGACCAAAAAATCTGGAACTGGGCCGTTACTTTGGCTTTCCCCGATTTGCTGAAAGAGGGAAATGTCGCTGGCTTTTTGGTAGGTATGGAACCAAGAGTGACGAGTTCTACTAATCGGACTTTGCCAGAAGATAAGGATACTTCGTTGCATATTGAAGGGTTCTATCAGTTTAAGTTGAGCGATAATATTTCGATTACTCCTGGTGTGATTTGGCTGACTGCTCCTGATCACAATAAGAGTAATTCTGATTTGGTGATTGGGGTAGTAAGAACTACGTTTACTTTCTAGGAGTTGTATCTGTAGGGTGCGCAATGCGCACCTTACAAGAGTTTGATTTTTTTTGAAATAAAATTTAAATGTAGAAGAGCTTAAGTGCACATTAGACAAGATTGCAAAATTCATTTTAATCAAATTTTGCAACAGGCTCTCCGGCCTGTTCCACAAGAAAAAATGCAATTAAAGTCTATTTTGTTTCAACAGAAATAACCAGCTTTAGTAAAAGCTGGTCTGCAAAAATAGTTAAATCCGTTGTTTGTTGTTCTCACAGTGTTTTTCTCACAGTGAGGAAACCCAAGTTGCACGTTTCTTTGCAGCGGGTTCTAAGAAACATATTATCAGAAAATTGGGTAGAAACCCAGTTACTTCGACCCTTCGACTACGCTCAGGGCGACGCTTCGCTGGCTCACATTGCCTTCAGTGGCCGGCTTTGTGTTACAGTATAATTGGTCAACGACCCACCCGAGACGATGGATCAAACAGCCTATACGAGCGAAGTTCAGCTTAATGCTGACGGCGAAGCAAAATCGGTAGACCGGGAAAAGAGGATAGGGCAATGGTAAACATCCCTAGAATCAAAACTACGAAGAATTCCGTTTGGTATTCGACACGTAAAAACCGCTCTTCTCTTGCGGGGTTAGTGCGCGAGAGCGAACGTAAGACCAAATCTCTTTGAGGGTGGAGGCAGTTGCGAAGAAGCAGAAATTCAAATCGTGAGGTTTGGGAATCCCCGTCCGCGACGGTCGGGGTGGATGTCAACTGTCTTAAGTGGTACTTTTGCAATAAAATTTATTTTCTTGTAATATAACTTTACATGGGAAACTGATTTTTCGGTTCGTAGTGAGGACTTCAGTCCTCTCTTGTTGGATGGGGACTGAAGTCCTCACTACGAACCTGGATGGGGACTGAAGTCCTCACTATGAACCTAGTTCATCTCACGCCGGGGCTTGCTGCGGTCTGCCCCAGACAATCCGTTCTTGCTTGTACACAACCATACCAGGCTTCGCACCCTTCGGCTTGTAGACATATTTCGGTTCTGTATAAACCACCGGGACTTGTTCGCTGTGGCGCGCGCGGCTGTAGTATGCAGTCATGTCGGCCGCAAATTGCAAATCGGTTTCTTGGGCGACATTACCGGGCGTGAGACGCAGCAAAGCGTGACTTCCGGGAATCTCTAGGGTGTGAAACCATAAATCGTAGTCGTTGGCGGTGCGAAAGGTGAGTTGGTCGTTTTGGCGGTTGTTGCGCCCGATTAGTAATTCAAAGCCGCTGGGGGTTTGGTAGCGGTGAAATTCGATCGCAGCATTTTTGTCACTGCCACGGTAATCTGATACAACTAGATATTTTTGCTGGATTAGTTCTTCGCGGATTTCGGCGAGGGTTTGCAAATCTTGGGTGTTGCGGTAGGTTTCTAATACTGAAAGTGCGGCTTCGACTTGTTCTAAATAGTCGATTTCTTCCTGTACGGCGGCTAACAATGGTTCTACTGCAATGCGAGCTCTTTTAAGTTTTTGGTGTTTTTTGTAGATTGCTTGAGCGTTTTGAACGGCGTTTTTTTCCACGTTTAGCGGAATTATTACGGGTTTTTCGGTTTCAAAGTCGGGGAGGGAAATTGATTTCATTCCGGGTTGCCAATGTTGCAAGTTTGCCATTAACAAGTCGGCTTGGGATTTGTGGGTGTCTGCGCCTGCTGATTGCTGTAAGCGTTCTTTAAATGTGTTGGCTTTGAGGCGCAGTTTGGCTAGGACGTTGTTGAGTTTTTGGGTAAGTTGATGTCGCAGTTGGGCGAATACTTGTTGGTTGATTTCGCCGGTATAGTAGCTGTTGAGTATTTCTTGGACGGAAGAGAAGTTCGGCAGCGGATTTTGTAGCGGATGTAGCGGATAAACAGAGTTAGATTCGTTTGCAGAGTCAGATTCTGGCTGGTTTTCGTCTGGTTTTGGCCAGTCGATGACGGTGTAGCCTTCGGGGGTAAAAATTGGTTGAAATTTGGAGTTTTCTAGGGATTGCAGCCAGTATAGCCAGCGCTGGAATAGTTGTTGCCATTGGTGGGGATTCAGGCTGTCGGTGGATTGTTCGGGGTCGAGATTTGCCGATCGAATCATGGACACAACTAAGACCTTACTCAACCCTCGGTAATTCTTCAACAGATTGGTCTTTATTGGCCCGGGAACCAGGCTAATTCGTTCTTTCCAGCGATCGAGAGATTCGCTCAAACTCGGCACTGCATCGGTCAAAGACGGGGGCATTTCGTAGGGCTGCCCGGTTTGGATAGGACGGATGGACTGTTTGGTGCTGACTTGGTGGGCGCAGGTGACGACGAGATTGTCTTGGGTGGTGAGGATGACGTTGCTGTATTTGCCCATGATTTCGGCGTAGAGATGCCAGAGGGCTGGTTCGCCGGGACGTTTGGCGAATTGCAAGTCGATGACTCTTTCCCAAGGGGAGACGGGGGCGATGGAAACTAAGGCTAAACCGCTGAGTTGGTGGCGTAGTTGTTCGCTGAAGGTGAAGGTGTCGGGAATTCGGGGCGGGGAGTCGCCGACGCAGATGCGGGCGGCTGCTGGATGGGAGGAAATGTCTATCCAGCCGCGTTGATTCATGGTGCGGAGGGCTAGGGACACGGTAAATCGATCGCGCTGGTAGACTTGTTCTAAGCGCGCTGGTAGCCATTTGGCTCGCAGTTCGCTGCAAGTGGCGGTTAAAGTTGTAAAGTCTACGGGTTGCACGGTGGCCTCTTTGCGATCGATCGAGCTATGTCCTTCTATGGTGACAGATATTGGTCACATTTTACCAATTAGATCAGATAACCGTTCCGAAAAACCTATAGTGAATTTAAACTGCCGAATCTAAGATTGATACAAAAACCGCAGATGTCAGGCAGATAAACACAGATAAACGCAGATGATTTCAGGAGAGTAAAGTGAATGAGAGGAATCTTGTCTAATTTTGCTACTACGGAAATTAGACATTCTCACCTGTAGGGAAACGGCACTGCCGTGTCCGGCGGGGAGTTATGCAAATGACTGATAATTTGTATAGAATTAATAACCGTAGTAAGATTTTTCAAATTGGTATCGGATTTTAATTAGGACTAAAGTCCTCACTACAAACCCATCTTATATTTGCTAAACAACTGTCGCTGGCCGCCGAGTCCAAACAGCCAACTTGCCGCTACTATCCAATGTACAAAAATTGCCGCCCAAGCAGAACCAGTTAAGGCATAAACAGCAGTACAAGCCACACCCAAAAATCCGGTTAAAGTCAAAAAAATTGGTTGACAAAATGTCGGATATCCCTCTGGGAATAAAGTGTTTGCCCTCAAAGGATGGTAAATTACGTACAGGAACAAACTCAATCCAATCCACAACACCCAACCAGTTAAAGTCACTCCTTCTGTGGGATGGGGAAGCAGCACAACTCGAAATAGCCATTCTTCGATGAATACGGGAATAATTAGGGCTTTGATTGCCACCCAAAACAGACTCCAGACATTGCCGGTAGGGGCGCTTACCTGCAAAAAACCTTTCGACACACCTAACGGAAGTGCGATCGCCCCGTAGATCAATAATACCCAAAGTACGATCGACCATTCCCCCACTTTCGGGAAAGTCGTAAACCCAGCAAAAGAGCGAAATATTAAACTAGCTAAAATCGGAAACTGCCCGAACAAAACAGTAGGCGCGACTGGTACAATATCTGGGTTAAATCCTCCGACTTGATTGGTGCGCATAAACCAAAGTTGAGCGCCAGTTGTCAGGAAAATTCGGCTCAATTCATCGTGGGCGCCGCGCGGTAACATGGTTCGCCAACTCATCAAAGCTGCAAATACATGATTGCCGATCGCAAATTGCGGTTCGTCATCTGTTCCCGATAATACTTTAGCATTTTTCTGCCAGTCCGATCGCACAATTCCCAAGGGAATCAATTGCTGTTTCAGTGCATCTCCCAAAGCGACAAGTTGCCCAAACCGCAAAGTTTCGGAATCTGAGGGATGCGCTGCAATCCAGTTTGTGATTGCGGGATTTGAATTGACTTTTTTGGTAAGTGATTCTATAGTTAAATACAGGGCTTGATTGGAATCTTGCACGCAAGAAGTTGCCGGAGTTACTGCTGCATTTCCTGTCCCGTCACCAGTACGATAGCGGGCAGTCATAACTTGCAAATTACGCTGCAATTCGTCGAGGGGAGAAAGCACAATTGAGCCAAAACTGTAATCGCGAGAAATTGCATCCAATTTAACGATAATATCGGAGACTGGACGAGTACCAAGCCAACCTCTCTGCAAGTTTCCCATATAACTAGGCCAAGCTATTTTGCCAGCAATAATTGCTTCGGGATTGTTGGCATAAACTTGGTCATATTCGATATCAAACTGCAATTCTTGGGTAAAAGGATCGCGGACAATTTTAGCGATTCCGTAGGCAAAATGTCCGGTGACAGTACCGAGTGTGACAGTATCGCCTTGTGTGCCGCCTATACCGCCGAACAGGTGAATTACTAAAGCCCGATCGCCCTGTTTCCATTCTGACACTAAATTGTGCGATGGATCTTTTTTGCCATCAACAAGTACAGTTTCGGCTGTACCCTTACGACTTTCAGTATTTTGCCAGTTTTCAACTTTGATATAACTGAGTCCTCGCTCCTTTCCAATTATAACTTGTTGCGGCTGAAGTTGAAAGAGCGATCGGGGTTTGATCGCTTGCACCGTGAAAACTCCCGCCCGATCTTTCGCCCCATAAATGTACCAACCAGCTTTCCCAACAGGTGATTTTTCTAACTGTCGGGCAATCGACGGAAAAACACCTGTACTTTTTGGTGGTTGTTGGGGAAATCTCACAGTTTCTGACAATCCGTCAAACTGTTGAGAAACTGGGTTGTAATGTCGAACGCGGATGTATTCGCTTTCACAGGAAACTGTGCCCGGACAAACTCTTGATGAAGCTTGATTATTGTCAGTTTCGGGGCCGAGTAAATCTACTAAACCGTAAAAGCGTCCAGTAATCTGCACTGGTTCGCTGTCTGTACGAATTGTCGGGAATTTGTCACTTTCAGGCTCAACTAAAACGGACTCTAAACTAACAATAACATCATCATTTGGTCTGGCACCAGCGAGAGATTCCAGTGGGCCAACTCGCAAACGGTTATTTAGGCGATCGGGATGAACGTTGCCTTGACGTTTACTCTTGTTTGTGCTTTCTGTAAATTTGACATTTGTCGTTAAAGTTGGTTTCTGATTCCAGGCCAAACGCACCTGTTTTCCGATTAAGTTTTTCGCAGTCGCCGGAGCATGGTACACTTCAAGCCAGACCCAATCTCCCACTGGAAATTCTTTAATTTGTGCGGGAGTGGGCAAAATTAGTCGTCCCGTCCAATTACCGGTTGGCAAATAAAGATTGGATGCAATATTTTGGTTTAAGGGATAGTAACTCGGTTGGTTGAAATTCGCTTGACTGCTGAGAGAATAGTTGGAAGGTCGATCGCTCGGTGGAGCTTTCGGGTAAAATAAGACAAGGACGATCGTACTTATCAACAAAAGTCCGATCCAGCGGCGAAAATATAGTTTTTGTTTAAAATTCATCGGGAATGCACGACACGGATTAATGTTTTTTGCTTCTAACGATCGCTAACTAATCATATCAAATCTGGTTGTACCGGAATGATAGAGGAGACGGCAATGTCGTGTCCCTACCTTAAAATAACATTATAAGGAAACGGCACGTGCAGTCTCCTAATTTCAGATACGAATAATTCCGGTGTAATCAGAATCGATGTAAAACCCGCCCCGACAGCATCAAAGATACTTTAACCCTAGCATCGGACGCGATATCATTGGTTTGTTGTTAGCACCTCCAAACAAATAACCAATAACCAATAACCAATAACCAATAACCAATAACTAATAACCAATATCCCGAATCAATTCTAAATGTTTGTGCACAGGTGCGATCGTATTAGCTGCGATCGCCCCGCTAGCAGCCACAGCAGGCAAACCGATGCCCGGAAACGTCGAATCTCCGCAGCAAAACAACCCTGCTAAAGGCGTCCTCGGCCCCGGAAACAAGCCACTACCCGCGCGAATTCCGGGCCCGTAGGAACCGCGATTTCGGCGCAAAAACCGTTCGTGGGTTAGCGGTGTCCCGATTAGCGTGACTTCACAGCGCGATCGAATATCGGGAATAATCCTCTCTAGAGCTTCCCACATTACCTCCGATCGCACTTGTTTCTGTTGTTTGTATTCTGCACTGGTGCGATCGAGCTTTTGCCACAAATCATAAGGCTCGTTTCCGGGCGTGTAGGCGTGAATGACGTGCTTTCCCGCAGGCGCGAGGTCGGGGTCGAGGAGGGAGGGAATCGATACGAGAACCACGTTCTGAGGCGCGGAAACTCCCATTTCCCAATCTTTGACAAAGATGTAGTGACACGCCAAGTCCGATCGCACTCCGGCTGCATCAATTCCCAAATGTAGGTGCATGAAACTGTCGCATTCGGGAGTCGCCTGTCGCTGTTTCCGAAACCGTTTGGGAACCGAGCTTTCGGGCAATAGTTTCAGCGTATCCCAAACCGAGGCATTGGAAACGACGGCTTTGTGCGATCGAATAATTTTTCCCGATCGCAGTCGCACACCCACAGCCCGGTTGTTTTCCACCAAAACTTCTTCGACGTGAGAATTCAGCAACAACCGTCCCCCGTGGCGCTCTAAACCGCGTACCAGGGCATTTACCAGAGCTGCACTACCGCCGATCGGATAGTCCAAAACGGCATTGGGGCGATACCAGTCGGCGAACATGAAAGCGACTTCGGCTGCGATCGTTCCGTCGGCGGGAAGTCCAGACAGCAGGAAACACAACAGGTTTAGCCAATTGCGAACAAACGGATCTTGGACATTTTTGTCCATAATTTTGCTAAAAGGGCCTGCAAGTGCGATCGCATCGCCAGCACTTTGGAGGAAAGCGGGTGCAAATTGGCCGAGGGTGAAAACAGCACCCAAATCGAAGCGCAAAGCTAAGGAGGGCAAGGCTGTAGCAGCTTTGGCGTAGGGTTCCATCACGCGCTGGAGTTGCCGCCATTCGGCTGCTGCTTCGCTGCCGCGCAATTTGAAGAGCACCTCGCCAAATTGACTCGCGCCAACGGATGTGTCGAAATCGCCTTCAGGCAAGCAGCAACCCCATGTATCGTAAGTCTTGCAGGGGAGTTTTTCGCCGATCGCATCCAAGACTTGCCGCAGCGGATTCGCAGACGGGCTGTAGGATAATCCCGAGTACAGGGAAGGCCCGGAATCGAACCTAAATCCGCCCTTTTCAAAACCGTGTGCGGCCCCGCCCGCGATCGCATGACTTTCGCAAACAATCACGTCAAAGCCGTAGCGGGCAAGTATTGCAGCGCAACTCAACCCACCGATACCGCTACCGATGACGATGATTTCTGTGTTATTTGGGGCGATCGTAACCATGTTTTTCTCCACTATATCCGCTAATATTATCAATGTCTTGCAAGTTTAGGACTTACGGCATTTAACTCTGGGCTCGATCCCCCCTAGCCCCCCTTAAGAAGGGGGGGACAAGAAGCAGTCAAAGTTCCCCTTAAAAAGGGCATAACAAGAAGCAGTCAAAGTTCCTGTTAAAAAGGACAAAACAAGAACGACTCAAAGTCCCCCGACCTAAGGGGGATTTAGGGGGATCTAGACTCAGCTACTACCCTCAAAATACTGATTTGTATATTATTAAATGGAAAACATATCAATTCTAGCACAAGCCGCCAAATCCAATCCGAAACCATCTTCCAACGCCGTAGTCGAAGCCCTCCTAGAAGCCGAGAAAACCGCCAAAAAAACTAAAATTCGCTATTCCTTCCAGCAACTAACTGGCAATTGGCAACTCTGCTTTATCACCGGCACGAAAAAGACTCGACAAAAAGCGGGAATTGTGTTAGGTGCGGGACGTTACATTCCTCAGTGGATTGCCAAAATTCAAATTGCTTACTCAGTTGAACCTGTTGCTGAAGGTGAAAAGCCTAGTGAAATGGGCAGAGTGGAGAATTCGGTGCTCGTTGGTGCGATCGGGCTAACACTTTCCGGGCCGACTAAGTTTTTGGTTAATAAGAATATTTTAGCATTTGATTTTACCAGAATCACTGTCAAATTGTTGGGTAAAACTGTGTATCAAGGATTTATTCGCGGTGGTGAATCGCGGGAGGCAGAGTTTTTTAGTTTGAGTGTGGGGAAGCAGGCATTTTTTGCATATTTTCTGGTAGAAGATGGAATAATTGCTGCTAGGGGAAGGGGCGGCGGATTAGCTTTGTGGGGGTTCGTAGGGGCTGGTTCACCAACAATTTATAATTCCAACAAACAATCTACATAAACCCGCCCCCACCCAGCGACAGAATGCAAGCGCGTGCAATTCAACGAATATTATAAGGTGTGTCGCTATGAAATTGTCCATCTTTATTTGGGATTTTTCATGGCGACGCACCCTACAGTTATTGTTTTTCTAAGCAACTCCATAGCCAGTATAGGGACGCTTGTAAGGTGGATGCAACCCTAAAATAATATCCTCTTTGGGTACTCCCATCTCGACTAATTCCTGTCCTAAATCAGCTTCTGTCATGTTGCGTTGAATCCAGATTTTGCAATCCTTGATATCCAAATGAATGAAACAGTTATAAATCCGTTTATATCCCTCCCAGCCCACATCTAAAATTTGATAATGGTCTTGTTCTGTATCAAACACAAGCTGACATTCAACATCCAAATCTGAATTTATATCTGGTGCGGCATGAGAGGTTAGCAACTGGCGAATAAATTGACGGTACTCCTCTATTCTTTCCATTCGATGATTACCTCTTGAATCGGTTCGTAGACGAGCAACTTAACTTGATAGTGTCTGACAGCTTCCTGAGTGAATCTTTCTTGAAAAAAGGATTCAAATATATCGAGAGGAATTGCCAGATACAGAGTTCTATCTGGTTCGTTCATTTGCAATCCTAAGCGATAGTTCAAAAACTGTCCCAACGCAGAATGAAAGTCTGTCACCACTGAGGTGTTTAAAAAGCTTTTAATTTCAACAGCAATCTTTTGTCCAGCCTTTTGAGCGGCAAAGACTTTCTCTGCTGCTAAATCGATCTCAAACTTCACCCGATCTATCTTGAGGATTAGCGGATCTGCCGTAATTACCCACTGCTCTTTCAAAAGAGCTTGTTTAACAGCTTCATGGAATCGGTCTTTGGCGGCCATCGTTTTTTTACAGTATCTAGGTATTATTATAGCAGCTTCAATTGCCAGGTGACAAATGCGATAACGAACCGGGATTTGGTATTAACTACCGCCTTTAAGTTGTCGTGCAAGGGCTAGAACCTGCTGCAATGTTTCGATCGCCTGTTTGTGTTTTCCTTGCTCTCCCTGTTGCCTAGCTTGCTGTATAAGTCTTTCTACTTCTTGACTCTGTGAATTTTGACTTTGCGCCCAACTAGGTTGCACCATCACAGGCACAGTCAGAGGAGTGAGACACACACCCAAAACCAAAACACTGCTAATAATTCGTTTCATCTTTTTGAGAATTCACCAAATTCGATTAATAGGATAGGCATCAAACGCCGAATCTTTACTTAATATCGGTATCCTTTCCACCATTGATTGTGCAATGAGCAAGCGATCGAACGGATCTTTATGATGAAAAGGCATGGTCACGATCGCATTCAGATGATATAAATTGATATTCAGGAGATTAAAGTCTTCCAAACTGAGTTTTTGCTCGATATACTCATGAAGAGGCAAGCTCAAATTCAGAAGCCCTTTACTTTCTTTAATTGCCATCTCCCAAATACTTGCTATACTGACCAGTTTATGATTATCTTCATCCTCAATTAGAATTCGTGCAGTATTACTGAGTTGAGAATCGCCCGCAAAAAACCAAATTAAGGTATGAGTATCTAACAGAAGTCTCATTACATATAATCCTGAAAATCTTCTAATGGCTCATCAAAATTATCAGATATGGTAATCACCTCACGATCGCAGCCAAATAGCGGCGCACGGCGCTTTTTAGGAGGCATCACCGATGATTTTCTATTGGTTGTGCGATCGCCCTCTAGAAATTGTCCAATTTTTTTCCATTCCTCTCTGTCTTCATCTGACAAAGACGCGAAAAACTGTTTCATCCTTTTCCGCTTCTCCTCGTTGTTGATTGGCAAAACTTCCCGGACTTCAATCAGAACTAAGGAGCCGTCAGGAATGTTAATATTTTCTGACATTTGGATGCTTTTACCTTGTTTTATGCCTTTAACTTGGATAGGTTCGGATTTCATCGCTTGCTTGAGATAAACTGCCGATATTAGGTCAGGCCAGGTAAAGTTTTCAGGTAATTTATCGATTAAGCTGCGGACTTCTTCTTTAAGATTGATAGTTTCCATCGGTTTTAGTAAAGAGAGTATAGAGTTTAATGCTAGTACAAGCGGTTTAGAAGCGATCGACCTTTTAGCAAAAGTTTATTGTAATTGATATTTCGTACAACAGTCCGGCGGGGGTTTTAACCCCCGACGGACTACGGGATTTGTGTTCTTTAATTAAGCCCGATCGCACACAACCTCAAACACCCCGTCAGGAATAAACCGACACAAAGCCCTCAAACGATCGTCCGCATCTTGGCGGTTGACAAAACGAGCAATTGTGTAATGCTGAGCATTCGGCAAAATCCGCACGATCGCCCAAGAATTGCGATCGCCGCCCACAATCGGAGAATTGGCATTTCTGAGAGAGTTGAGATAACGGGCGATGGCACTACCCTTGATATTCGCCGCCACGCGCTCAATTACCATCCCCACCAAGCTTTCCAGCTCCTGCTGAGTCAACTGCGCCCGATCGACATCAAAATCGTCATCCGAGTAGCAGCGGATGCGCGACAGCAGTTGCGTCACGCCAAAGTCATCTACAGCTTGTTGATAGCCGCGGGTATATTCGCTCCCGTCGCTCACAGGCTTTATCATAGAGATTGTCTCCTTGCTTATTTGGGAGCCGAAGCCAGCGACGAACTTTACTAGGGAGCGCGCTGGCTTTTGACTTGCTCACAGTATATCACTCAAACGCCACACATATGTAACGAATATGACGTGAGCTAGACAAGACAGTCCATATAAAGCACAATGACGATCGCCCTAAACAACAAAATACTGAGCCTCGGATGACCAAACGCTTAACAACTTATTTGGCTGATGGAATCTATGACATCCTCGAAGATTGGGCAAATCAGGAACGCCGTTCAATCAGCAGTTTGGCAGCATTCGTTTTGGAACAAGCTGCTAGAGAACACCAAAAGGAAATGAAACAACAGCCCCCGCCATCGGATGAAAAGCCGGAGAAAAGTTAAGTGCTGTTTGTCCGATCGATCTTTTACTTTCTTCCCCGTAGAAGATTATCTACTTCTTGCTTCTTCTTCTACTACTTCTACTACTTCTACTACTTCTACTTCTTCTTCTTCTTCTTCCCTCTTCTTCCTTCGTGTCCTTCGCGTCTTCGCGGTTCAATAATACTCTATGAAATTTATCGGCATCGATTTAGGTTGGAGTTCCGGCGCTAGCGGTTTGTGCTGCTTGAATTGGGAAAATAACCAATTACAATTCATCGAGTGCGATCGCAAATTAGCAACCAACGACATCCTCACCTGGATCGATCGGCAAATCTCCCCAACCGAACCAGCCATCATCGCCGTAGACGCGCCCACAATCATCGCCAATCCAACGGGAATGCGCGAGGCCGATAAACTGACCCACAAACACTTCGGGCGCTACCACGCAGGCTGCTATCCCGCCAACCTTTCCCGCCCCTTCGCCCAAAAAACCGTAGAATTCGGCCTCAGTTTAGAAAGCAGAGGATTTGTCCATGCACCAATAATGGAAGCTAAGAAATTAGGCAGATATCAAATAGAAGTCTATCCTCATCCAGCCACAATCAACTTATTTAAATTAGATAGAATCATCAAATACAAAAAAGGAAAACTGGCAGAACGTCAACTAGAATTGATGAAACTCTGCCAGTATATTATAGATATTTTACCCAGCCTTGAACCCTCTCTAAATCTGTCTTGTAGCACAGGTATCTTGCCTGTGAGCAGTGATTCAAAACTCCCAGAAATCCCCACCAGTGTTGCAACTCTCAAAGCCTTAGAAGACAAGCTAGATGCCTTGCTGTGCGCTTATATCGGCGCTCACTGGTGGTACTGGGGAATCGAGCGGAATTTGGTTTTGGGCGATCGCACAACCGGCTACATCGTCATACCGCAACTTCGATCGGGAGAGGGGGATAATTAGGAAAATCTTCCTTTATTCTCCTCTCAACAGTCATATCAAATCCGGTAGCATCGGAATTGATATTACCCGAAATTAGGAGACGGCAGTGCCGTTTCCCTACCCCGATTCATTGTAGGGACACGGCACTGCCGTCTCCTCCATATCATTCCGGTTACACCGGAATTGAGATCAACAGTCAACAGTCAACAGTCAACAGTCAACAGTTAACTGTCAACTGTCAACTGTCAACTGTCAACTGACTAATGTGCCCAGAGAATCACCCCAACTTCATAGGGACTGCTGAGATTTTCGTGCTTCGGCAAAACGCGCAACGACAAACCTTGCAAACCGCTAGAAGTATAAGTAATGTCAGCCGTATAAAGGCTAGCATTGTGGGAATCTTCACCCAAATACTCCATCACCATCGGCACGCCACCGATGATATCTCCGTTAACATCGATCAAACCTTGATAAAGTTCGACTTGTACGTCAGCCGGTGTTAATCCCATTAGATTGATGCGAGACTTAACAGCGATCGACTGATTGACCTTAACTTCCTTATCCTCGGAAATATCAACAGCCTCAATCTTAATGTCATACCATTTAGCGAGAAGCTGTTTCTTCCAGTGAGACAAATCCTTAGCTGGAGCGCAATTATCCTTCGTCATAGTGAAGAAACGATCGCTCACCGGGAAATAAGCCCGCTGTGCGTATTCCTTCACCATCCGAGCCGTATTAAAGAAAGGACAGTTCAAGCTGATCGAATCCTTCATTTTCGCCGTCCAACCGCGCGGAATTCCATCAGAATCCCGGTTATAAAACAGCGGTACAACTTCCTTTTCCATCAAGTCGTACAAAGCATTCGCCTCGACATCATCCTGATACTTAGTATCTTCGTAAAACTCCCCATGTCCGATCGGCCAACCGGTACGAACATAATCAGCTTCATCCCACCAACCGTCAAGAATACTCAGGTTTGGCAAACCATTCATCGAGGCTTTCATCCCCGAAGTACCAGAAGCCTCACGAGGGCGACGCGGCGTATTCAGCCACACATCGCAACCAGACACCATCATCCGAGCGACATTAATGTCGTAGTTCGGCAAAAACACCATCGAACTCAGCGTGTCATGTTCGCGGATGAAGTGAACGATATCCCGAATCAATTCCTTACCAGGAATATCCATCGGGTGAGCCTTCCCAGCAATCACAAACTGCACGGGGCAGTTTTTGTCGCGCATGATCCGCATAATTCGATCGACATCACGCAAAAACAGCGTCGCCCGTTTGTAAGTAGCAAAACGGCGCGCAAACCCGATCGTCAGTACCTTCGGATCGAGAGCCTCGCGCGCGGGTTCGATTTCCGTTTGAGCCGCTCCACGCTCACGCAGAGTCTTTTGCAGCCACTCCCGCGCGAACACCACCAACTCCGATCGACAACGTTCGTGATTGCGCCACAATTCCTCATCAGGAATCGACGCAATTCTATCCCACAGGCGATCGTCCGTCGGAGTCATTTCCCAATCTGGGCCAAGATATCGATCGTACAACTCCTGAGTAGACTTCGCCACACAACTACGAGCGTGAACCCCGTTCGTAATCGAAGTAATCGGCACTTCTTCCTGCGGTAAACCCGGCCACAACCCTTGAAACATCGGGCGCGACACAACACCGTGCAAAGCAGCCACCCCATTGACAAAACTCGACATTTTAATTGCCAAAATTGCCATATTCAGAGGTGCGGACAAATCCCCAGTATTCTCCCTGCCCAATCCCAAAAACTCATTCTGCGACAAGCCAAAAATCTGAGGATATTGACCCAGATAGTGCATCACCATATCCGGTTCAAACAAGTCAAACCCAGCCGGCACAGGCGTGTGAGTCGTAAACATACTGCTCGAAACCACCACCTGTTCCGCTTCTGTGAAACTCAGGTGATATTCTTCCATCAGCATCCGTATGCGCTCCAAAGCCATGAAAGCCGCGTGGCCTTCATTCATGTGATAAGCAGTAACAGTCAAGCCCAAAGCCTTGAGCATTTTCACGCCGCCGATGCCCAGCATGATTTCTTGGTGCATCCGCAGAGTTTTATCACCACCATACAGTTGGTCAGTAATATCTTGGTCGTAGCGACTGTTCGGTTCAATATTTGTATCCATCAAGTACAGAGGAACCGTTCCCACCTGTACCCGCCAAATCCGGGCGTGCACCTTACGGCCCGGATAGTCCACCTCAATCCGCAATTCCGAACCGTCGGGATTGCGTTCTAGATGCAGCGGCATATTGTAGAAATCGTTCAGCGGATAGCGTTCTTGCTGCCAGCCATCGGCGTTGAGATATTGCGAAAAATAGCCTTCTTGGTAGAGCAAACCCACACCAGCCAAGGGCAAGCCCAAATCGCTAGCAGACTTGAGGTGGTCGCCTGCGAGCACGCCCAAACCGCCGGAATAGATGGGTAGAGCTTTGACTAAGCCGAATTCCATCGAAAAGTAAGCGTAGCATTCTTTCCGCTCTGTACCGCGCTGTTTGCGGTACCAGGCGCGATTTTTGAGATAATCGTCTAACTGCTGGGCTGCTCGGCTCATTTGAGCAATAAAGCCTTCGTCTTCAGCCATTTCTTGCAGTCGCTCTTGAGAAATGGTTCCGAGCATCAGCACCGGGTTTTGGTTGCTGGAGTCCCACAGATCTCGATCGAGCCGGCGGAAAAGGTCTTTAGTATCCACGTTCCAGTCCCAGTGCAAGTTATAGGCAAGTTTGCGCAGGGGTTCAAGGATTGTCGGTAGCGACGGGGAAACGTTAAATGTACGAATCGGCTGCATAGACAACTTCTATATTATGGGGTAGAGATATTTTCCTATGTCTTGAGCCGCAAGTCCGTTATTCTGCACACTATTTTAAGTTTTAAGTTGCGGGGGGCGATCGGCATTTGCCCATAACTTCATCGCAAATCAGGACACGGCAATGCCGTTTCCCTACTTTTAACTCCGATGCCCTGGGCAAATGCCGATCGGCCATAAAACGAATTGCCACACTTATGGATCTCCTAGCTCAACTGATTCTCAATGTCGCGGTTGTGGATATACTCTGCCAACACCTGATTAATCAGCGCTTGATACCCATGCTCACCTGCCTTTCCCTCGAAGTATTCCACTATGAAAGCATCTAGGAGCAGATCTACGGGCCGCTGACCTCGTTCAACAGGTTTTCCGCCAACCCGTAGCACCGCCTGCCTCACCTGTTCTTCCGTCACTTCTGGAATGTCAGAAAAATCTATGTCCTCATCTTGCATGGCATCAATCCGCTCCCAATTAGTTTGAGAGGCTTTGGAAGAAAATGATTTGTTCACGTTTAGTTCCCTCCCTCATCGAAATAACACGAATTTCATCCGCAACTTCTGTATGGGCAAGCAGCACCACTCGCCCACCTAACAATCCCAGTGTAATGAATCGCTGCTCCCCATAACCATAGCGATTATCTTCAAATGTGAATGTTGCACCCTCAAAGACCTGGAAAGCATCCACAAAATCAAATCCGTGTTTGCCCAAATTTGATTGTCGCTTATTTTCATCCCAAGTGAATCGCATCTGTTAACTCATACCTAGTCGATAGTCCATGTCAGACCAATTATAGAATAACTCCCGAAGACTCCACCATGAAGATCAAAACACTCCACAACACTGCCTGTCATCTGCATCGATCAATCGCACTCTAGATTTTTCTACATTTTTTTACCAGGAGATATCCATGAAACGATTTCAACTCAAGGCAATTCTAGCTGTAACTGCGGTAGTGTGCATTGTGCACCCTACAAACTAATAACTAATAACTAATGACTAATTTTCACTTTCCTCAACAGAGAATTTACCAAAAGTTTGCTCGCATCATTAGCCGAGAGCGCCTTACTAAAATAGTGACCCTGAATTTCGTGACAGTGGAGCGATCGCAAACACTCCAACTGTTCTTTAGTTTCTACTCCTTCGGCTACCACAGTCAAGTTCAAATCTCGCCCCAGCGTTGCTACAGCATTGGCGATCGCCCGTTCGCACGGATCGGTTGTTAGTTCGCTGACAAAGGATTTATCGATTTTTAAGACATTCAACGGAAACTTTTTGAGATAATTTAGAGAACAATAACCCGTGCCGAAATCGTCCAGCGCAATCTGCACTCCCATGCTCTGCAACTCCCTCAAAACTTTTGTCGTATAATCAGCATCTTGCATTGCTGTAGTCTCGGTAATTTCTAACTCTAAATACTTGGCGGCTAAACCAGTTTTTTCCAAGCAATTCGCCACCATTTGTACTAAATTAAATTGCTGAAACTGCCGAGCCGAAAAGTTGACTGCGATCCGCAAATCCGGTCGCAAAGCATCCTGCCAAGCTTTATTTTGAGTACAGGCAGTTTCCAACACCCATTCGCCAATTGGTACAATCAGCCCATTCTCTTCGGCGATCGGAATAAATGTACCAGGAGAAACTAAACCTAATTCTGGATGTTTCCACCGCAGCAGAGCTTCCATCCCCTCGATTTTCCAAGTATTTATGTTGACTTTTGGCTGATAAAAAACCTCAAATTCTCCCTGTTGTAAAGCCCCGTGCAACCTATTTTCTAAAGTCAGTAACTGGCTACCTTCAGGATTCATTGTTGAAGTATATAACTGATAATTATTTCTGCCCATTTCCTTGGCGCGATACAAGGCAGCATCGGCATTTTTGACCAAAGTTTCGGCATCTTCGCCGTCGCTTGGATAAAGGGCAATACCGATACTGGTGCTGATATGAAATGGCTGTTCTGCTAGCTTAAATGCTGGCTTTAATTTGTCGAGTATTCTTTGAGCTGTTTTCACAGCATCTTCTAAGCAATTGATGTCGGGAAGCAGTACCGTAAATTCGTCACCTCCCCAACGGGCAACCGTATCAGTCGATCGCAAAGTCTCACTAATCCGTCCGGCAAAGCCTTCTAACAGGCGATCGCCCGCAGCGTGACCTAATGTATCATTAATCTTTTTAAACCTATCCAAGTCCAAAAACATCACAGCTAGCATTCTTTGGTTCTTTTTCGATTCTTTTAACGACGACAACAGCCGATCGTTAAAAAGTATCCGATTCGGCAAACCCGTCAGTTGGTCGTAAACAGCTTGATAGCGAATAATTTCTTCAGCTTGCTTGCGCTGAGTGATGTCCATCATCGTGCCGATCGCCCGCACTGCTTCACCGCTGGCATTGCGGATGATATACCCGCGATCGAGCACAAAAACATATCCCCCATCTGCACGGCGAAAGCTGTATTCTTCCGACCAACATTGAGCGTCTGAGTTCATTGTTTCGTTGAAACTTGACTTCACTCTTTCTCGTTCTTCGGGATGAATATTTAGCCACCACGATTCTAATTCTATCGTTTGAGTAGCATTGAGTTTGTAGCCAAAAACCTTTTCAAATTCTTCGCTCAACCAATACTCATTTTTTAATAAATTAAAATCCCAAACTGCATCATTTGTTGCCCGCGTTAGCAGGTGAAAGCGTTCTTCACTTTTGCGGAGTTTTTCTTCCGATTGTCGCCGTTCCGTTACATCCCGAAAACTGAATACTCGGCCAGTAATTTTGCCTCCCGTGTGCTGTGGTAGCGAGTAGCGCTCGAAGATTCTGCCATCTTTAAACTCGATGATATCGTAACTTTCTGCCGCCGGGCGATCGGACAATTCTTTAGCGCGGTTGAGAAAGACTTCCGGGTATTTTAACTGGTTAATTCCGAAGCCCAAAATTTGGTTGCTATCTCTCGAATCGAGCAGAAAATCTGGTAACTGCCACATTTGAGCAAACTTACGATTAAAGCTGACAACTTTTCCTTCTCCGTCAACCGCGAGAATGCCATCAGCAGTAGATTCAATGGTTGCTTGAAGCAAGGAAAGGGATGTTTCTAGTTCTAACTCTGCCAATTTGCGATCGCTGATGTCAAACGCTGTAACTAATATTGACGCTTTTCTCTCAAACTTGATAATGTCTACAGTTGCTTCTATCCAGCGTGTTTCGCCAGTTTTAGTGAGAATTACCACTTCATATTTTGAGCCGATACTCGATCGCGGCTGGCTGGATTTACCCCATTGCTTCACTGTTGCTCGAAAATCTGGATGAATTAAATCATATAAATCCAATCCTAGCAATTCTTCGCGAGTATATCCAGTCAAATCTTCTGTCTGAGAATTGACATAGCGCAACTGTCTGCGCTGATAAATTAATGCAGCAGCATTCACAGTTTCTACCAGTTGCCGAAACTTTTTTTCACTCCGTCGCAAATCTCTTTCAACCCGCTTGCTATCAGTAATATCTTGTGCTACATATAACTTGCCACTGACCTCGCCTTTGCTGTCGCGAATACTTGAAATGGAAAGCAGTACAATTATTTTTTTCCCTTGTTTAGAAAGATAAACTCGTTCCACATTTCTGACAGAACTTTCGGCGCTTAAGTTTGCCAATTCTAATTCTGGCGAAGGTGATTCAGATTTCTTGAAAAGTCCAGTGATTTGTTTCCCTAACAACTCTTTTTTAGAGTATCCTAAAAGTTGACAAGTAGCTTGATTTAACGATAGGATATGACCGCCTGGGGTAGTCGCAATTATCGAGACGTTGATTTCCTCACAAATATCGAGGGCATATTCGGCAGTTTGTTGCAAATCTTGGGTCATTTTCGCAATAGTATCCCGGATATCCTGTTCTTTTTTTGGAGGAAACAGTTTTTTTCCTTCTGGTAGTTTGTCCTTCCCTGTTTCAGACTGCGGTTTGATTAACCCGATCGCCTTGGATAAGATACCTACTATATTCGTTTTGATCAGTAAGGAAACTACTACAGAAAGAAAAGCCAGATAAGAACCGATTATTTCTAAACTAAAAATATGCTGTTTTTTGGGAGTTTCCTGAGATTGGATAAAATTATCCGTTGGTGACTTTACCGATTCGATTTGGGATAATTTATTCACAAATAAGTCGGTGCTTCCAGAAGTAGCCCGAAATGCCGATCGCAAATAACTAATTTTCCGAGACTGCACCAAAATAGTTTCTACAGAGCGATTACCATCTCCACGACTTGCGGGCAGTGTTTTTGCATTAATACAACAACCTTGCACACCCAAAATAGCAGCAGTTAAATATCCCAACATTAATCGATAACTAATTTTCATCTGCTCCAGTTCCTGATTTTAAATAGATGCTTGCCCTGCCCCAAAAATCCAAAAACATCGATCGCAAGTTGAAGTATGGCTAAAAAAACAATCTAACCTTGATTTATGTTAATTTGGCAAATTAAATTTTTAGAGTAAATAAAATATTTACGTAATTAATTACAATTCTAATCTTAATTTAAAATCTGTCATCGGCCATTGTGCCACAAATTATCCGCCATTATGCCTAGACACAGGCTCAGATCGCCCTAAAATTAGATAATTCCGCAAAAAAGTGGTCGAAATTTGTTAGAAAAATCAACAATTAGTTTAAAATCGATGCAGAGGTCCACTAATTGAACCAATGAGTCAGACGATCCCAGAACTCCAAACAGAAGTCCGCGCGCTGCAAGCAGAAGTTGCCACCCTGCAAGAGTCGCGGGAAAAGCTTCGCATACAGCGCTCAGAGTGCCGAGTCGCAGTCAGTTTTCCGAAGAATAATACTCCAGAAGCCATTGCCGAGTTCCACCAGCAAAATGCTACTTTTGGGGAGCAGTGGTTGCAGCAAATCCAGGAAATTGACCTAGAGACTAAAATTATTGAAAAGCAACTGGAAGCAAAACAGGCTTTACTCAATCAAAAAGAAGGTGAACTCGACAAATTGCTAGCCGGAGAACACTGGCAAGAAGTAGAAAACCACGTTCAAACTGGGGAAAAGCGCTTGCAAGCACAAGCTCGCAGAGTCAATCAAGCAGCAGCGCTGCTAGAGGCAGAGATCCAAGCTTTAAAAGAACTGTACGACATACTCAATCCCAGTTATTCTGAGTGGTTTGAACAACCAACTGAAATAGTTGATTTCTCTGCAAAAACTATTCCTTATGCTTTTCCTGGTAGTAGCGGGTTGATCTTGGGGAATAAGGAGATTGAGTGGGAGAAAAAGTAATTGTAACTCGAATAACTTAATCAGAAAGACAGTGTTTGTAGGGTGCGCAATGCGCACCGAGTCATCTTGTAGGATGTGTCAAAAAGCATTGAAAAAGTCAACCAGTACGTATTTAGATTAGGGTGCGCAATGCGCACAGGCTCATCTTGTAGGATGCGTCAAAAAGCATTGAAAAAGTCAACCAGTACGTATTTAGATAGGTATCAAAGTCAATCGGTGCGTAGTGCACTGAAATTTACTGCCTAAAAACTTCGCTGTCAACTGCGGTGCCCTGAGCGTAGTCGAAGGGTCAACTGTCAAATGTCAACTGTCAACTGTTAATCATATGTCAATATAAAATTTAAAATATAACAGTCTAAAGTCTCAACTAAACTTACTGATGAAACAATTGATTTGGATAGCGTTATTTATTCTGGTTGCGGTGGCCGCTGTGGGTTGGAGTTCTGACTCGTGGCAGCGGTTTTCGGCGGTACCGTCCGTTTCGATCGATCGCAAAATCAACATTTCCCAAAACCAGTCTCCCTCACCGCTGACTGCTGAAAAAAATGCAGTATATCTGCCTCAAATTGACCCATCCCGGTTATGGAAACACGTCGAAAGTTTAGCAGGAGAACGGGTGGGAGAACGCTCTCGCTCTTTGACGAGAGACTACATTTCCCAACAACTCCAAACATTAGGATTTTCCCCACAATTACAGCCATTTGATGGCGGAATCAACGTCTTTTCTGAGAGAAAAGGTACTGACTCAAAGGCTGGGGCAATTCTGGTTGCTGCACACTACGATACTGTACCACAATCGCCCGGTGCTGATGACAATGCGACGGGAGTTGCGACAGTTTTAGAAGTAGCAAGATTGCTGGGTTCTCGTCCTACGCCTCGGACATTGCAAGTGGCATTTTTCGATCGGGAAGAAATCGGACTTTTAGGCAGTTTAGCATTCGCGGGTAGCGCGACGCGGTTAAAAAATTTGCAGGGTGCGATCGTCCTAGATATGGTAGGTTATGCTTGCCATACTTCGGGATGTCAGCGATATCCCGAAGGATTGACAGCGCAACCTTTTCTAGAAGCAGCGGGGGTAACTTCTCCCGATAAAGGTGAATTTATCGCTGTGATTGGGGATGCGGAACATCCGTTGTTGTTGAAAGCTTTTTCGGAGTCTGGAAAAGCCAATTTACCGCCAGTAGTGGCGCTACCGGTTCCTCTGAAAGGGTTGCTGACTCCCGATGTTTTGCGCAGCGACCACGCGCCTTTCTGGTATAAAGGAGTTGGTGCTGTGTTGGTGACTGATACGGCAAATTTGCGATCGCCCCACTATCACAAATCTACCGATACTCTCGCAACTATCGATCGACCTTTTTTCACCGATTCTGCTCAAATTGTGGTCAATGCTGCTGCTAAATTATTGGAATTTCGGTAATCTATCGTGAGGTGAGGTGCTTAGGTTGCACCCTACGATCGGATGTTTTTCATAACTTATAAAATAAGTAAGGTACTGAGGTTGCACTCTACGATCGGATGTTTTGCATAAGTTATAAAATAAATAAATGGATTGTCACCCTACTTTTGATATGCTGAAAAAGTGAGTGCAAAAACCGCAATTATTAGTATGACAGGCAATATAGGACAACCGACAGCTTTAACCGATCGACCTTATTTAATATTAAGCAGTCAAGGGCAAGTTTTACAGTTAGAGTTAAAACAGCCGCAGCACGTCTTGGGGCGCGATCGTACTCGTGCAGATTTGACGCTTCCCGAAGCTTGGCGCGTGGTTTCCAGCGTTCATGCTGTTTTGCGCCAAAAAGGTGATAATTATTGGATTTACGACGGTGATGGGCAGAAACCGAGCACTAATGGCTTATTTGTCGATCGGACTCGCATCACTCCCAACGACGGTTATTGTCTGCAAAACGGTACAGAAATTAAAATCGGTCAAGACCCAAAAAATCAAGTTTTGGTGACTTACTTTAATCCGACTGGAAATCAAGTTGCTTTACAAAAAAAACAGTCAATATCTCTTAAAAATCGATCGGTTTTGTTGGGGCGCGATCCCAATGCTTCCCTGCAATTAGATGCGCCACTTGTATCCAGACGCCACGCGACAATCGACAAAGACAGTCGCGGTAATTATATTTTGCGAGATCACAGCGTTAACGGCGTTTTTGTTAACGGCCAGCGCATCACCAATTCTGTACAGTTGGCCGAGGGAGATGCAATTCGGATCGGCCCGTTCACTCTAACTTACCTTAGCGGTATGTTGGAGATGCAAGACCGAGGCACTCAAATTCGCTTGGATGCTGACTCCTTGGTGATTCCGAAGCGTTTGGATCGGATCACTTTGGCGATCGAACCTGGGCAATTTGTAGCCTTAGTCGGCGGCAGTGGTGCCGGAAAATCTACGTTAATGCGGACGCTTTTAGGCATTGAAAAAACTACTGAAGGCGCTGTGTTTCTCAATGGCGACAACCTGCGCCAGAACTTCAATATTTACCGCAATCAAATCGGTTATGTGCCTCAAGATGATATTATACACGCAGATTTGACAGTAGAAGAAGTCTTGAGTTATGCAGCTAAATTGCGCTTACCTCCCGATACAGATATCAAGCAAGTAGTCACAAAAACTTTAGAAGATATTGAAATGTCTCACCGCCGTACTGCTTTTGTAAAACAGCTTAGTGGCGGACAGCGGAAGCGAGTTAGTATCGGAGTCGAACTGTTAGCAGATCCGAAACTTTTCTTTTTAGATGAACCGACTTCGGGACTCGATCCGGGTTTGGATAAGAAGATGATGCAACTGCTGCGAAAGTTGGCAAGTCAAGGTCGGACGGTGATTTTGGTGACTCACGCAACGGCGAATATCACGATGTGCGATCGTATCGTATTTATGGGTCGCGGCGGACGGCTTTGTTACTTCGGGCCGCCTGCGGAAGCGCTCGATTTTTTTGATGTCAGAACTGACGATTTTGCCGATATTTACAACGAATTAGAAACAGGAGAAACCAACGTTCAAAGCTGGGCAGAAAAATTTAGTAAATCTCCATACTATCAGCGCTATATTGTCAACCATTTTAGCACTGGCAACGCCAACGGGCAAAAACCTGTTGCGCCGCCTTCGCCCCAATCTGTATCTTTTTTCAAGCAACTTCTGCTACTATCTCAGCGATATTTTCAGCTCATTTCTCGCGACTTAGTTAACTTAGGCTTAGCTCTTTTGACAGCGCCGATCGGCATTAGTTTGCTGCGGCTGGCTGTCCGAGATAAAGACCCATTAATTGGTGCACCAGAGGCAAGTTTAGCACCTTTAGCGATGCGAGTTTTATTTGTATTCACCTGTGCAGCGATTTGGGTAGGACTGGCAACATCTCTGCAAGAAATCGTCAAAGAATCGGCTATTTATCTACGGGAACGTTTGGTAAATTTAGGATTGTTCGCTTATCTGGGTTCAAAATTTTTCATCCTTTCGGGGTTGGCAGTATTGCAAACTATCTTGATGGTAGGAGTAATTTTGATTGCTTTTAAAGACCCAGAACCAACTTTGATCTCCTGGACTCTGGGAGTCAGTATTACGACTTTTCTGACTTTGATGAGTTGTCTCAGTCTCGGATTGGTCGTTTCGGCGATCGTCAAAAATGGCTCTCAAGCTAATAGCGCTTTGCCTTTATTATTGCTACCTCAGATTATTTTTTCGGGGGTTTTGTTCAAGATGGAAGGTGTGGCGAGCAAGTTTTCTTGGCTGACGTTAAGCCGCTGGTCTGTGGGTGCTTATGGCTCTTTGGTTAATGTGAATGCGATGGTTCCTGCGCCTACTATATTGCCCGACGGGAGTACGCTTCCTCAGCCGTTTGAGCCTACTGCTGTTTACGATGCAACCTGGGAGAATTTGAGTTTAAATTGGGCAATTTTGTGCGTGCATATTTGGATTTATTTGCTCTTGACTTTGTGGCTGCAAAAGCGGAAAGATATTTTATAGCAGTTGACAGTTAAAGAGTAGCACAAACTCTAATTGTAGGGTGCGCACTGCGCACCTTACTTAGTAAAGTAGGGTGCGCACTGCGCACCAGCTAATCTTTTAGGGCGCATCAAAAAGCATTGAAAAAGTCAACCAGTACGCATTTTGATGGGTATCAAAGTCAACTGGTGCGCAGTGCACACCCTACAAATTACCAAATTTCAAGCATTTTCGGCAATTAAAAGCAAGAGTTGCTTCTAATTATCCAGACCCAATTCCCCATTCCCAACTAGATGAATTATTGGCTGATGAAATCGGAACCGGATGTTTACAGTATTGCGGATTTGAAATTTGATAAAATTTCCATTTGGGACGGCGTTCGCAACTATCAAGCTCGCAATTTTATGCGAGAAATGAGTTCGGGAGATTTAGTATTTTTCTACCATTCTAATACCAAAATACCGGGAATTGTGGGCTTGATGCGTGTGATTGAAGCTAATATCGCTGACCCGACTCAGTTCGATCTAAATAGCGAATATTATGATGCTAAATCAGCGTTTGATGCACCTCGATGGCAAACTGTGAAAGTCGAGTTTGTTGAGGAATTCGCTAAATTAATATCTTTGGATGAACTGAAACAAAAGTTTAGTGGTGATGAGATTTTGGTTGTCAGAAAAGGTAATCGGTTATCGGTGATGCCTGTATCTGAAAGTGCGGCCCAGAAGATTTTGAAGATGAGATAAGCTGCATTTGTGGCACAGGCATCTTGCCTGTGACTAAAAGAAAAGCCCACCCCACCATAGTATTTGTGGCACAGGCATCTTGCCTGTGACCAAAAAAAGCCCACAATAGTATTTGTGGCACAGGCATCTTGCCTGTGACCAAAAAAAGCCCACAATAGTATTTGTGGCACAGGCATCTTGCC
>CASBQF010000350.1 GCA_949127775.1 Oscillatoriales cyanobacterium PMM_0080 | reverse complement strand
GTGCCGTGTCCCTACGATTAATTGTAGGGACACGGCACTGCCGTCTCCTCGCTTGTCATTCCGATGCAACCGGAATTGATATTACAGTACAAAAACTCGGTCTATTTAGTTTAGGTGTATAATTATGATTGATATCAAATCTGCGGCCGTAAGAATTAAAAATATTTTTTGCTACAATCCTCAATCTGATACAATTTGTTAAAAGTCCCAGACCCAAGAGCCGGACACGGCAGTGCCGTTTCCCTACAGGCGATCGCGTACAATCTATCCCTGTGTACTACTTTTTTAAATTGATATAACTATATTTTTCCGACAATTGTAAGTCCGGCTCTGCGGCAGGGCCGGAAAACAGCAATATTGTACTTGGATCTGGTATCATAGCTAATGACTAATGACTATTGACTGCTGACTATTGACAACTGACTAAATTATGCAATTTATCGATCGAGCGGATGTTCAAGTCGCAGCCGGCAAAGGCGGCGACGGTATGGTAGCTTTTCGTAGAGAAAAGTATATACCGGCGGGCGGGCCAAGTGGTGGCACCGGCGGGCGGGGCGGTTCTGTGTTTATGGTGGCGGTGGAAAGCCTACAAACGCTGCTAGATTTCCAGTACAACCGGATTTTTAAGGGCGAAAACGGGAAGAAGGGCGCGCCGAAGAATATGACTGGGGCTTCTGGGGACGATCGCACGATCGAAGTTCCCTGCGGTACAGTAGTTTACGACGCGGAAACTCAGGCAATCTTAGCAGATTTAGTCACGCCCGGACAGACTTTTTGTGTGGCAAAAGGTGGTAAAGGCGGTTTAGGAAATAAGTGTTTTCTGACAAATTCTAACCGGGCTCCAGATTATGCGTTGCCGGGAAAAGAAGGAGAACATAAGTTTTTGCGTTTGGAATTGAAGCTATTAGCTGAAGTGGGAATTATTGGCTTGCCGAATGCGGGCAAATCGACGCTAATTTCTGCTTTGTCGGCGGCACGTCCGAAGATAGCAGATTATCCGTTTACAACTTTAGTCCCGAATTTGGGCGTAGTCAGAAAACCAAGCGGTGACGGTACTGTTTTTGCTGATATTCCGGGATTAATTGAAGGGGCTCACGAAGGCGCGGGTTTGGGTTACGAGTTTTTGCGTCACATTGAACGAACTCGGTTGTTGCTGCATTTGGTGGATATCACTGATGAAGATCCGATCGCCGATTACGTCACAATTCAAGAAGAATTGAAAGCTTACGGGCGAGGTTTGGGCGATCGGCCGCAGATTTTGGCTTTTAATAAGGTAGATGCGATCGATCTTGATGATGAGGAAATCGGCAATGCGATCGCGCGATTGCAGGAAATCAGCGGTGCTCGGGTGTTGGTGATTTCGGCAGTGAGTCGAGTTGGGTTGGATGAGTTGATGCAGCAAGTTTGGCAGAAACTCGATGAGATGAATGAGGTTGAAGCGGAGGCGCTGTTAGCAGTGGGAGTTTTGTAGCCAGGTTCTGATTTTTCGCCTGTATTGCTTGCACAGCATGGGTTTGAGGTGTTAATATACGGGGCAACGTTGCAGTTAGTTGCTCTGATTCCCCTCGCTAGCTAAAGTTGAGGGTGCTTATGTTTTCAGTAACCCTAACTCCTGCTTGATTATGAGTTATTCTGGAAACAATAATCAGCTACCTCAGTAATATGAAAGCTAAAGAATTGCTGAAGCTCTACGCAGAGGGCACGAGAGACTTTCGCGGTGAAAATCTCCGAGGCTTGTCTTTTCGAGGTAAAGACTTATCCGGTGCAGATTTTTCTAAAGCTAATATTAGAGGAACTGATTTTAGTCGAGCGAATCTCACTGGGGCTAAGTTTGTAAAAGCTAAAGCTGGATTGCCGATGCGGTCGGTCATTATTTTGTTAATTGGCTGTTTTCTGTTGTCTGTGATGTCGGGTGTATTTGCGTCCTCTACGACTACTTATTTGTCATTAATTGCCAATCAAAAAACAGAACCTATTAGTTTCTTAGTCAGTTTCGCTATAGTTTTATTTTTGAGTGTGGAGTTTATTTACCGAGGACTTAACATTGATTTGGCCGTAGCTATAGCTGTTGCTATCGTTATCTCTGGCGCCGCCGCCGTAACCGGACTTTTTACCGGAGTCGTCATCATCCCCTTAATAGGAAACCTGACCGGAGCGATTACTGGAGTATTAGCCGGAGTCGTGACTATTGCTGTAGCCGAAACCACCTTTGTCTCCATCTCTACTTTTGTAGCCGGATTTATAGCAGGAGCCATTATTGTCGGCTATCCTTTTACCTATTACAGAATCATTTCGGTCGCCATTACATTTTTATTAATGCTGTTATACAGTTATCTTGGTTGGCGTGCTATTAAAGGAGATGAGAGAGATGAGTGGATTCGTACAATCGCGCTAGCTTTTGCGGTTAAAGATGGTACTAAATTCTATGAGGCGATTCTAACTGATGCTGACTTCACCAAAGCTACACTTAGGAATACAGACTTTGAAAAAGCTACTCTAACCCGTACTTGTTTTAGAGATACTCTAAAACTAGATTTAGTTTGTCCAGGTGATACTTATTTAAAAAGTCGGGAAGTTCAAGAGCTAGTTCAGACAGGACAGGGGCAGTCTAAAAAATTCGATCGCAAGGATTTGCAAGGAGTCTATTTAAAAAGAACTAATTTAAAAGGAGCTAGCTTTATTGAAGCTAACCTGCAAGAGGCTTGCTTACAAGATGCTGACCTTTCTGATGCTATATTAGTACACACTTTGCTAGACCAGACAGATTTAACAGGTGCTACTCTGACAGGTGCTTATCTTGAAGGATGCAGTATTACTCCTGAAACAATACTGAAGGGAATAAAATGCAATTACGTTTTTATGCGTTTACCTCCCGATAAACGCCCTAATTTTATGACTTTGCTACCTGAAGAAACTCGCAACCGTTACTTACGTCGCCAGCCGGAAAACCCGAATGAAATTTTTAAAGAAGGAGACTTTGATGATTTCATCACGCCACTAAAAAAGACCCTTAATCTGTATTACAATAAATCCACTGATCCTCGATTAATGACTTTAGCTTGTAAGCAGCTAATTGAAAATAATTCAGGTGCAGATATTGAATTAGTTGCTTTCGAGAAAAAAGGTGAAAATAAAGATAAAGTATCAAAGCGTGCTGAAACTGCGCTACAAGCTGACCACCCACATTATGTAGTGGTTAACAGTTCTCCCAATGTTTATATAAACCAAAAGCAAGGAAATGCTATGTCAGACAAAAGCAGCAGTTTTCAATTCGGTGATGTTGGTGGTGATATTGCTGGTATCGCTGGTGGCGACATTAGCGGCGTAGCCGGAAAAGACATGACCGGGGTAGCTGGTGGCGATATCGGTCAACTTGCCAAGTCAGAAGCCCCAGAATCCCCTAAGCTTACTGACTTGTTGCAGCAATTACAATCAGCGATTGAATCTGATACCCAATTACCAGAGAAGGACAAGGCTAAGGCATTAAAACAGGTGAAAGCCTTAGCAGAAGCCGGTCAAAATCCCAAGGATGAGGATAAGAAAGACTTGGCAGATACAGCAATCACCATGCTGAAAGGCATCCTAAGCGGCATCCCTGCTATTGCTGCTTGCGTAAAGGCTTCTCAAGAGTTGCTGCCATTAATTACTTCGCTGTTTGGCTTGTAACAATAGTCTGAACAGTTTTTAAATCGCAGCCTAAAAGTCTTGATTTTTTGTTGGCAGTTCGATCACCCAATCGCCTAAAATTATTCTACGATTGCCGATCGCACATTCTACTCAAACTCAACAATACAAACAACCGTAGCAACCATAATATCGGATAATTGGGAAGCAATTAACCAGGCCCACAGCATGAGTATTGACCAATTAAACACAGACTATGGCATCGCCGGCCACCTCACCTTCGCCGCTGGAAACGGCGGTTTTCCGATGATTCACATCGACAACGGCCAAGCCAAAGCCTTGATTTCTGTGTATTCCGGCCAGGTGCTCTCCTTCCAACCAGCCACCGAAACCGCTGATGTGATGTTCCTCAGCGACAAAGCCTACTACGCCGAAGGGAAAGCCATCAAAGGCGGTGTACCCATCTGTTGGCCTTGGTTTGGCCCAGATCCCGAAGGCTTGGGCCGCCCCGCCCACGGATTTGTCCGCAATCGCCTCTGGAATGTCGTCAACACCAGTACAACTCCTGACGGCGCAACCAAAGTCACTTTAGGCCTCAAGGATACCGAGGAAACTAGAGCAATTTGGCCACAAGCTTTTGAATTGGCGATCGCCATTACGATCGGCACCACCCTCACAGTAGAATTAATCACCCGCAATCTCGGCGACAAAGCCTTTCCCCTCACCCAAGCTTTCCACACCTATTTCCTCGTCGGAGACATCAACCGCGTACAGGTGTTGGGTTTAGAAAATACCAAGTATCTTGATAAAGCCGATGGTGGTGTGGAAAAAACTCAAGTAGGTGCAGTCGTAGCTGTCGGTGAGGTCGATCGAATTTATCTCGATGTCACCAACGAATTCGTCATAGACGATAGCGCCCTCAATCGTCGGATTCGCATTAAATCATCGGGCAGTAAATCCGCAGTTGTGTGGAATCCCTGGGTGACAATTTCTAAAAACATGGCCGACCTTGAAGATACAGATTATCACCGCTTAATCTGCGTAGAAACGACCAATGCAGCGACGGATATTGTCGAAGTCCCCGCGAAAGGCGAGTTCCGCTTGGCGGCAATTTACAGCGTTGAACGCGACTAATAGATGAGAGCTTAATCTCAGCGGTGATGGGGCTATAATTTTCATGATTGGATTGAAAAACTCTGTCACCGTGACGACGAAGAATGTCTTACCTTCAGAGATATTGCTATAATGATATCTCAAGAAAAGTTATAGGGAAATCAACAGCGAACATCCGGTATTGTGACCATAAACAAATTTGACGAGGAAATTTTATTTATGTCTTCCACTACTCGCGAACAACTACATCAACAGATTGATAGCTTACCAGATCATATTGTTGAACAAATTGCCAGCTTAATCCTATCTATAACCACCCAACAGAAAATACCAGCATCAGAATACACGGAATGGCAAAGTACCCAGTGGCAAGATTTTGCATTAACGCAACTTTTCGGTGAAGATGATGAGATTGAATATTCCTTAGAAGATGCTCAAGAAATCTATCAACCATGAAACCAGGTGATATTGTATTAATTCGTTTTCCTCAAGCTGATTTGAAACAAGGAAAACTTCGTCCTGCATTGGTAATCGCCATTGCACCCGGTCGCCATCCTGATTTATTACTAGCTTTGGTTTCCTCACGCATCGATCAATCAACAGCAGGATTTGACGAAATAATAGATGTGGCAGATTCTGACTATATAGCTACTGGTCTTAAGGTTGCTTCTATTGTTCGACTAGGACGATTAGCGAGTGTCGAATCATCGGTTGTCAATGGCCGTTTAGGAAGTATTTCAAATGAACGATTAATACAGATAAAAAATCGTTTAAGTGAATGGCTCCAAAATTGTTTATAATCCAAATAGTGAGGATAGTGAAAAAATAATTATGCAAAACTATAACTGGACAAAACTCCAAAACGGCTCAGATATTCGCGGTATCGCCCTCGAAGGGGTTCCCGGTGAAAAAGTCAACCTCACCCCCGAAATTGCCACAATCCTAGGCAAATCCTTTGTCAATTGGCTGGTGCAAAAAGTCCACAAACCTGCTGAAAAGTTGATAATTGCGATCGGGCGTGACAGCCGCTTATCTGGACCAACTTTAATGCAAGCAGTCATGGACGGAATTGCCTCAGTTGGCAGCCAAGTATACGATTTTGACATGGCCTCAACTCCCGCCATGTTTATGAGTACCATTACTCCTGGTTTTGAGTGCGACGGCGCAATTATGCTCACTGCTAGCCACTTGCCTTTCAATCGCAATGGCTTAAAGTTTTTTACCGCCAACGGTGGATTACAAAAAAAAGATATTACAGATATTTTAGCATTTGCCGAAACCAATGAGTTTGAAAAAGCAGCGGTTCCGGGTAGCATTGCAAAACATGATTTTATCTCAGTTTATGGCAACCAATTTGTGACTAAGATTCGGGAATCAGTCAATCATCCGGATAATTTTGAGCAGCCGCTGATGGGGTTGAAAATTGTTGTGGATGCGGGGAATGGTGCTGGCGGATTCTATGTGGATAAAGTTCTAAAACCTTTGGGCGCAGACACTACAGGAAGTCAGTTTCTTGAACCGGATGGCACTTTTCCAAATCATGTGCCGAATCCCGAAGATAAACAGGCAATGCAGTCAATTTGTCAAGCGGTTATTGCCAATAAAGCTGATTTTGGGATTATTTTTGATACGGATGTCGATCGCAGTGCGGCCGTCGATGGAGTTGGCAAGGAACTCAATCGCAATCGGTTAATCGCGTTGATTTCGGCGATCGTCCTCCAAGAGCACCCAGGCTCTACCATTGTCACGGATTCGATCACCTCCGATGGTTTAACGCAATTCATCGAACAGGATTTGAAAGGAATTCACCATCGCTTCAAACGCGGTTACAAAAATGTGATTGATGAGTCGATTCGCCTTAATCGAGCGGGAGAGCAATCATGGCTGGCGATTGAAACTTCTGGACATGGAGCTTTGAAGGAAAATTACTTTCTGGATGATGGCGCTTATTTGGTTAGCAAACTATTGATTGAATTGGCTAAATCTAAGCTGGAAAATAAATCATTGCCAGATTTAATTGCTAATTTGCAAGAGCCTGAAGAAAGTGCCGAGTTTCGGATTAAGATTAATGTGGATGATTTCAAGGCCCACGGAACTAGCGTCATTGAGCAACTACAAGAATTTGTCTCAACGCAAGGCGACTGGAAAATTGTTCCCAATAACTACGAAGGGCTGCGCATTTCCTGCACATCAGCTAGCGAATCCGGCTGGTTTCTGTTACGCTTATCGCTGCACGATCCTGTGATGGCTTTGAATGTGGAGTCGAATGTTAAGGGTGGTGTTGCTCAAATAGTCGATCGGCTTTTAGCTTTTTTAAGCACAACAGAATCCCTTGATTTGTCGGCATTATCGAGTAGATAAAGAAGACGGTGGTTGAAACCGCCAGAAAGTCTAACAAAGTAGATAAAGAAAACGGCGGTTGAAACCGCATCTACACAAACAAAGTCCGGATGGTGCGCGGACTGAAAAAAAGAAATGAAGAAGATAACGTTATTTTAACGGTTCGCTCTTCAACCTGCGGAGGCAGATTTTGTTTATATAGACGCGGTTTTAACCGCCGTTTTCTATTAGTCAACCAAACCGAAGGAAGAATTTAATTATGTGGCGTGTAACCATTAACTGTTCTGCGGAAAGCTGGACTCTCAATTCCAAAGCTTTCAAAGTTATTGCTGACAAATATCCGGCTACGCCTCTCTCTTCCAAAAAGATGAAAGGCGACGGTGAACGGATCATGGAATATCAAATTGAAAACGTCAATGATGCAGAGGATTTTATGGAAGAATGCTCGACATTAACTGGCTTCACGGCAGCCTTTGAATCCTTGTAAATCTAGTAGGGTGCGCAATACGCACGGCCGTGCGTATTGCGCACCCTACAGATAGAGGTGATGCGTCTACAAAGTTGATGATGATGGGTAATTTACCGGACACTATATGAGCTACGAATGCGCCCGTTGTAATTGACTACTATCCTCCCATTTTGGGAAACAGTAACCACCGTCTCAACCGTATAGACAGACGCACCGGGTTTGTGTCCTTGAAAGGTAAATGTCCAATTACCATCCCCATTGTCCACAAAAGGCGATTCTGCTGATGCACCGTGCATCGATGCTTCGGCTCGATATTCGCCCAAACCGCCATTAGCATTTTCTGCTGCTTGACGGGCTAAGTTTTTGGCTCGATTCAGTTCGATACTATTAGAAGTAACTGTAATATCGGTGAATTCGCTTTGAGAAGAACGGATGGGATTGCTGAAGGCGGGGGAAACTCCAAATGCTAAGGTTGAGAGTGCTAGCAAACAAGCAAGTCGGGTGGTTAGTTTCATAATACAAACTCATTTATAGTTTGTAAATTTTACGGGACTTGCGCTAACTGGCCCGGAATAGAGAAGACTGCGAAGGGAATTTTCGTCTACACAAATGATGTCCGCCTCCGCAGACTCAAGAGAAGACGGCGGTTGAAACCGCGTCTACACAAACGATGTCCGCCTCCGCGGACTCAAGAAAATAAGGTAAAATATAATTTTTACCGCCGTTCTTCAACCTGCGGAGGCGGGTTTTGTTTGTGTAGACGCGAATTCCATTCGCCCGTTCTTCTTTAATTTTTAATTTTTACTTTTGAATCGGCGGGCGTTTCTCCGTCGTTCAAATATCGGTAACTCATCTTAGAAATATCCCGAATTAATGTTTGAGCCGGCTTCTCGGTTTCCGGTGGATGCTTCACCATCACTGCTACTAAATAACGCTTGCCATTCGGCAAATCCACCATCCCCGCATCGGCTAGCATTGTATTGATATTGCCGGTTTTGTGAGCAATAATTGCTCCCTCGCCCAAACCTTTTGGTAGCAAAGAATCGTTTTGAGTTTGGCGCATGATTTGCAAAATCCGATCGCGCGATTTGACAGAAACCAGATTTCCCCGATCGACTTGGGCGATGATATTAATCAAATCTTTCGGACTGCTGGTATTCGTTCCCTCCAAATCCGGCAACTTATTGCGCAAAACTGTCGCCCTCAAACCCCAGTTTGCAAAATGCTGATTTAAAACCTCAGCACCTCCCAATAACTCAATCATCATATTTGTCGCCGTATTGTCGCTGACAACAATCATCTTTTTGGCAACTTCCAAAGCCGAATATTTCTTACCCGGTGCGTCGTCTTGCATTTCCCCAGAACCGCCGACAATGTGTTCCGCCTTCAGCGTTAGCATCTGATCTAACTGCACTTTGCCTTCATCTACTGCTTGGAAAAAAGCTACTAGAATTGGCACTTTAATTGTGCTAGCTGAGGCGAAAGGAGCATCGCCGTTAAAATTGAGGTAGCTTCCAGTATCTAAATCAACTATAAATATTCCGGCTGTCAAAGTGGGATTTTCTGTTGCTAAAATCTGAACTTGCGTTTTTAAAGCGCCTAATTCTTGATTTAGTTGCAATGCTTCTGGTGTCGCTGGTGCAGCAGATGCGCTATCGGCTGGGGTTTTTTCCCCAGCGGTGGTTTGTTCTTTTGTCGCGGAGGTCGATCGACTCACAGCATTTACCACCGACAGCAACGTACCGCAAATCACCGCTATCCCAACTCCCAAAATCAGCAAGCGAGTCGCGTACACCAACGGCGTCACGCTCTTAGTTGCAGAGCGTTTCCTCTGAGCGCTTCCTTGCGGACGCGGTTTGGGGACAGGGTGTTTTTTGACCTCGGCGACAGTTTCAGTGTCTTCACGGAGAACTGGAGGTGACTGGAAGCGATTTATTGGACGGGATGTGGGAGTTGAAGTTCGGAACTGCGTGTTGGGATTGCTGGCGGAACTCACATTTTCCAAATCCGCCCCAGGATCGAACAAATCGACAGCAGCGAGGCCTTTTTTGCGCGGTTGGCGAGTCTTTGACTGCGTAATTTTGGTGGTTTTGGATTTTTTAGAGTTGATTGCGGATCTGGGATCGGACAAAAACTCTTGTGCATTCGACTCTTCTGGGGAGCGTGCGGGAGAATTGGCTCTGCGGCGGCTTGGTTGTGGTGGCAAAGTAGAGGGCTCAGGCGATCGAATTTCCGGGTTGCTGTTTGGCGGTTGGGGAGGGCGGCGGCTTTGGTTGCCAGACTGACTTGCTTTGCTGGACTTAGGCGGCTTTGAGCCGGAGTTGGAAGAGGATATCGAGGATATCGCCGATAATATCGATCGCTTGGGAAACCGCTCTGCCACGTCTTACTCCTTCAACACTGTAAATTTCAAGTTTAAGATTTTTCCGCTTGCGGGCCAATCCATTTTAGATTTTAGATTTATATCAATTTCGGCTGCGCCGGAATGATATAGAGGACACGGCAGTGCCGTTTCCCTACCATGATTTATTGCAAAATTCATTTTAATCAAATTTTGTAACAGGCAAGATACCTGTTCCACAAGAAAAAAACTTGTTGTGGGATGGGCCGGAGAGCCCGTCCTAGTTATTTTTGCAAGAGGTCTCATGATTTATTGTAGGGACACGGCACTGCCGTTTCCTGATTTCTACCATGATTTATTGTAGGGACACGGCACTGCCGTTTCCTGATTTCGATCGCACTTTTGGCAACAGTAGCAATAAATCTGCCGATTTGTACGCAAAAATCTCCGATCGGCAATTTCAAATCTCAGATTACTACCATTTTGGCTAAATGTCGCCCGGATTTTCGGGCAACGCCCCATCCAGAGTATCAGAAATTGACGATCGCGCGTAATTTTTGATTCCCCATTCTGTTTGGCGGAGCACACCCCGCAGCATGGCGACTTCATCAACTGTTGGATAAGCCCTGTTGTACAAACGTCTAAATTTTTCCATCCGACTTGCTGCTGTGTGTGGCTGCAAATACCCAATTTTTAGTAACAGGCTTTCTAGTTGCAGGTAATATCCCTCCAAATTTTCCAACGGAGCACAGTTGAGGGGAATTGAGAAATTTTCTGTCTGGCTGGTGGCAAGTTGTTCTGGGTTATTTGTGGATAAATTATCTGTTGCATCGGATATTGAAGACGCAAATTCTGGGAATGAGGCAACTTCTTCCGAATGGCAATTGACAACTGACTTGGATATTTCGTAGCAACAAATAGCAACTGCTTGGGCGAGATTTAAGGAAGTGTAGGCATCGCTGGAGGGAATGCGAATCAAGCGCTGGGCGCGGTTTAATTCGGCATTGGTCAATCCACAGTCTTCTCGACCAAAAATTAGAGCGCTGGGGGCTTCTAGTAGCCAAGGTAAGGCATCTGCGGGTGCTTCTAGTGGCATTGGGTGCGATCGACCATCGTCTCCTGTAGTTGCGATCGCTCTGACACACCCAACCAAAGCCTGTGGCAAACTCTCGACTACTTTCGCCGTTTCCAATATGTCGGCGGCGCGCACAGCCATCAATCGGGCCTCTTCCCCTACATGATCGCATTGGGGATTCACCAAAATTAATTGGTGCAAACCCATATTTTTCATGACACGGGCCACTGAGCCCACATTTAAGGGCCCTGCGGGTTCGACTAAGACGATTCGGATGTTGGCTAATGCCCTTGCGACCATTTTTACTGCGAGATGTTTTGCTGAAATTAGACTTATTGCATAAATCTTTGATTTATAGAGAAACCGCAGATTAACGCAGATTAACGCAGATAATTTAAGAGGACGTACTGTCAAAATTAGCATGGCCAAGCAACGAGCGAAATCCGATTTACCAACAAAAATGTGCCCGGTGTGCGATCGACCTTTTACTTGGCGCAAAAAATGGGCTGACTGCTGGGATGAGGTCAAATACTGCTCGGATCGGTGTCGTCGCCGCCGTAATAGCACCGAAAATTAAGAATCTCTTGCCATTTGCCAAACCGAGGCTAAGATTGCAAAGGAAAAATTTTAGGTTAAAAAACATGGCATCGCCACAGATACAACCAAAGTTAGTTATTCACGGCGGTGCCGGTAGTTGTCTACAAAGCAAAGGCGGCATTGAAATAGTACGCAAATCGCTTTACAAGGTTTTAGAGGAAGTTTATCCGCTGCTGAAAGACGGTGCGAGTGCCGTAGATGCAGTGGTGCGGGGCTGCCAATTACTTGAAGATGACCCGCGATTCAATGCTGGTACGGGTTCTGTCGTGCAGTCGGATGGTCAAATTCGGATGAGTGCTGCGCTGATGGACGGTTTTGTGCAGCGTTTCAGTGGCGCGATTAATGTTTCTCGTGTTCAAAATCCGATCGAACTTGCTAAATTTTTGCAGACTTCGGACGATCGGGTACTCTCAGATTATGGTGCGGCGGAATTGCTGCGAGAACTTCACTTGCCGATTTACGATCCGATGACGGATTTGCGTTTGCATGAGTGGATGGAGGAACGCAAAGGTAATTTTAGCAGAGCAATGGCTGGGGTAGTCGCTGAACCGGCTGGGGTTGGGACAATCGGAGTCGTAGCTTTGGATGCCCAGGGGCGTTTGGCGGCTGGTACTTCGACTGGCGGCAAGGGTTTTGAGCGGATTGGGCGGGTGAGCGACTCGGCGATGCCGGCAGGGAATTACGCGACTGCAAATGCGGCGGTAAGTTGCACAGGAATTGGCGAACACATTATGGATGAGTGTTTGGCTGCGAAAATTGTGATTCGGGTGACGGATGGTTTGAGTTTAAAGGCTGCTTTGGAGCGTTCTTTTGCTGAAGCTGAGGCTCGCCAACGCGATTTTGGGGCAATTAGCATTGATGCTAGTGGTACGATCGGCTGTGGTAAAACTAGCGATATACTTCTGGGTGCTTTTCACAACGGTATCCAAATGGGCGATACTTTGGAAATGAGTAAGGGAACGCTGATTTTTATAGCTTAGAAAAGCCTTGAATCGGTTATTGAATATCCCCAAATTCATCCGATAGTTTTGGGGCGCAAGAAACGGCACTGCCGTGTCCTCCATCGCCCCGATGGGCGATGGTTAAATCCAATTGGACAATGGTTAAATCGAATTGGGCGATCGCTCAATTTTACGCATTACCCGGAATTAGGAGACGGCAGTGCCGTGTCCCTACAAATCCCGCATTACATCCGATCGTTTTGCTGTAGGGAAACGGCACTGCCGTGTCCTCCATCGCCCATAGGGGCGATGGTTAAATGTAATTGGACAATGGTTAAATCGAATTGGGCGATCGCTCAATTTTACGCATTACCCGAAATTAGGAGACGGCAGTGCCGTGTCCCTACAAACCTGGTGTTACATCCGATCATTTTGCTGTAGGGAAACGGCACTGCCGTGTCCTCCATCGCCCCCTGAAGGGCGATGGTTAAATGGAATTGGGCGATCGCTCAATTTTACGCATTACCCGGAATTAGGAGACGGCAGTGCCGTGTCCCTACAAATCCCGCGTTACATCCGATCATTTTGCTGTAGGGAAACGGCACTGCCGTGTCCTCCATCGCCCCGATGGACAATGGTTAAATCGAATTGGGTGATGGTTAAATCGAATTGGGCGATCGAACTACTTCTGACTCGGTGCAATCTTCTCAATATTAATCAGCGCCTCCATCACCGACTCGACAATCGGCGCCGCTACCGTTCCTCCCGAACCACCTTTCGGCTCATCAATCACCGCCAGCACCACATACCGAGGAGCCTCCACAGGCATGATCCCCACAAAGCTAGTAATGATCGCCTTCTTAGAATAACCACCACCAGCACTAGCCTTTTGAGCCGTCCCCGTTTTCCCAGCAATCCGATAGCCAGAGATTTGTGCAGCTTTCCCCGTACCACCATCAACCACAGTTTCCATCATTTCTAAAACCTGCTTAGTAGTTTCTGGCGAAAAAACTTGCTTCGGAATAGCCCTCGGAAGCTTCCAAAAAGCTTGACCTTCGCGATCGAAAAGTCCCCGCACCACATGAGGAGTTACCAACTTGCCGCCGTTAGCCAAAGCTCCATTAAGCTGCACCAACTGCATCGGAGTAATCGAAAAACCTTGTCCAAAAGCCGTAGTAGCAACTTCCACCGGAGAGTTAATAAATTGCTCTCGATTTTTAAGCTGACTGGTTACTTCAAAAGGCAAATCAGTACCCGCAGTTTGTCCAAGTCCCAGTTTTTCTAAAGCTTGATAGTAAAGAGAAGATTTCATCGTTCTCATTACGTGAACCATCCCCACATTACTAGAATGTTTCAAAATCTCCGTAACAGTGGAAGGGCCGCGGGCACCTGCTTCTTTGTAATCGGAATTTTGGATAGTCCAGACATCCATATAAATCCGACCTTCGTCGTTAAACACAGTCTTAGGTTTTACCACACCCGCTTCCAGGGCGATCGCCACATTAATCGCTTTAAAAGTCGAACCAGGCTCATAAACATCCGTCACAGCCCAATTTTTATAGCGCGACAAATCAAAATTAAAATATTTATTTGGGTCATAAGAAGGTTCTGCCACCACCGACAATAATTCTCCATTACGGGCATCCATCACAATCACCGTGCCCCGTTTCGCCTCGTGTTGCTTCATTTTGTCCTTCAGAGCAATCCGGGCCGCCCGCTGCAAGCGACTGTCGATCGTCAATTGCAATTTCAAGTCATCAAGCTGCACAAAACCCGCTGTCAGTCGATCGGGAAGCCAATTCCCATCGATCGATCGGCTAAATTGAATCGACGGCATCGATCGTTCCAGCAAATTCTGCTGGCTGTATTCCACCCCAGCCTGTCCCTTCCGTTCCCCATCCACATAACCGAGGATATCCGCCGCCAACTCCTGCTGCGGGTAAAAACGCTGCTGCTGGCGTACCAACTCCAGCCCATCCACCGGACTATTTTTAATTTGCATCCGCCCCACGCGATCCGCCACCTCTTGAGCCAAAGAATCCGCAATTGTAATACCACTTTCAGCCAGATTAAACCTTCGCAGCAATTCAGTTTCCGGCGTATTACCCGGGCTTAGTTCGATCGGCAGCATCGGAGCCAATAAAGCCGCAATATCACCCTTCGAGTGATTGAATAACTTGGGGTGAGCGTACAACGTGTACACCTGTCGGTCGATCGCCAAAACATTACCCGATCGGTCAACAATCGGGCGTCTCGGCACAAACGGCTTAGACTTGAGAGTTTGCTGCTGCTGGGCCTGTTTTCGTAGAGCCGGAGCCCGCGTCACCTGCAAATAAAACAAATTCACCGCCAGCCCCAGCCCGGATAGCATCAACACCGCCCACACCGCCCACAATCGCAACTTGCTGCGTTTTAATCGCTCCAACGGTGGTCGGGGCTGGCTGCTAGCTGTAGCAGAAACTCTAGGTTTCGTTTGTCTGCCCCACCAGGTACGATCTACCCACGATTTTGGGCGTTTAAGATTCGGCGATCTGTAGCGGTCAAAGCGGGGATCGTAGCTCATAAAAGTAAAAACGAGAAAGCAAGTTATTTCAAATACTCTGTCCAGGAATTACGTTACAGTTTCAAACCGCTTTTACCATACCCTCAAGTTTTCGGGCCCTCGGAGACTTTCCCCCTTGGGCCCTCTCCTCACTGACTAGAAAGAATTGGTTGAAAGCCTCTCGCGAGTGAGGGAGAAATTAAAACCAGAGCATTCATTACGACCATCCTCGGACTTCTAGGTAGAGATCGCTCTCAAGCTGTCAACTGTCAACTGTCAACTGTTGACACCTCAATAGCCCAAAGGGGTTTCCACACCCGATCGATTCTTGAGAGCAGGTTCTTCTGAGTTTGGTACCACAGGCGATCGATTTTCTGGAACTGGCGACAAGAAAATCGTATCCGCAGGCTTCTGAGGAGCCAAACCAGTTTCTGGATTTTGGGCTTCTTTAGCAAGTTGGTTTTTCAAGACTTCGCTAGCAGCGCTCAACTGCTGTTCCTGGAGGCGCAGAGTTTCCAGCTTTTGATACTCTTGACTCCACCGCTGCTCGCTGTACACGGTCAAACCGTAGAGAGTCAGCGCTCCACCCAAAAGCAGCACCACAGCCGCTGAGGAGGCACGCTCCACCCGCAGGATCGATCGCAGCCACAGCGGCTGCCACTGTCGATCGGGCATCACTTTCAGCACGGATGCCGCCACGCGAGGCCGAGGCTGTTCGTCGTTAGCCTCGTAGTTGGGCAATACCGGCCCAATTTTCGCCCGCCTAGCTCGGGAAATAGAAGTAACTTTACTCTGGGCCGGAGCCTCCGCAGGCTTGCGGGTCGATCGGGAGCGCCCAGAATCCGGGGATCTGATAGCAGCAGTCATAGAGTTCACCAATACGTCAAGTGGGGGAGCTTCAGCTTGATTGAAGTTAAAAGTTTTTTAGGAGTGACGATCGCCTATGACGGAAGTCACCGCGTCGATCGATTATCCTTACCAAACATACCTCACAAACCAACTAACCCATCCTACCACTGGTCACTTTGACTTCAGGATTCGCAAAAAAAAATGAAATCTTTGCCGGTTCGACAGAATCCGTGTGAAATTTATTAATAAATGCAGTATTGTAATCAACGAGCGAATCGTCGATCTATTCGTGCCAGCATTGTTTCTCAAGTACACAATTCCCTTCCTTGCGATGGGTTTTCAATGTTAAGGAGTGTTTATGAACAAGGGATTAATTCGTTTGACTTTGGCACTGGGTTTGGCAGCAGCCCTCGGAGCCTGCGGTGATGCCGGCGGCGGTGGCAGCACTAGCCCCTCTCCGGGCGGTGCTGGTGGCGGCACTGGCTCTACTCCTCCTCCTCCGATTTCTTCTCCAGCACCGAAGGATTCTCCAAAGAGCTCTCCTGGAGCTGGTGAGAAGTCTCCTGGAGCTGAGAAGTCTCCTGCTTCCGGTGGAGCTGCTTCCCCCTCTCCTAAAAAGCCCTAACTAGAGCTATCCCGGAGTCTGTCCCCCAACGAGCCTAGCCTGCGGGTGAAAAATGGTTCGCCCATTTTTTCATCTCATCGGGCTAGGCTTCAAATTGGGTGTTAGTTGTTTTGCGAAGCTTTGACCAAAGTTCAGTACGTCCCCTGACTGCTGCTGGCGTCGAGAGGCTTGGTAACAACGGCATCCACTTTCAAGTTGAAAGTTTGACTCCGGGGCTACACGTTTTGAAACTCAAGCCTCTGACGATGGCTTTGAGAACATTGCCGCTACTTCGGCCTCAACTAGAATGTCAACTTCGGTGCGATCGCACACTCGACGCCAATTTTGCACTCGATTTGTGGCGATTGTCGGCAGACTAGATTTTGTAATCTCAGCCTTGGACGATCGATCGAAAGATTGGTCAGATCAAAGCATCGACATCGCCACTAGATTTGTTTAGTACCAGTTTCGCGCCAGCGCGATCCCCGACAACTCGACCCATCTTTTTTGAGGGAGTCAGTGATTCAATAGGTGTGCAGTCAGTTCGGCATTAACCGAGCTTCAGCAAAACCTGCTGAGTTGCTTCTGATTGCTGCTTTAGAACTGTTGAATCGTCGCTATTAAGTTCTTCTTGCCAAAACTCAGCCTCGTTGACGCCCCAAGGTTAGCGAATCGACAGAAAGAAAAAAATTTAATATCATATAGTTTAAAAAAAGTCAACAATATTTAGAGAAAAATATAAATTATTCATTTTGTTTTAATATTTCTATACTTAGATGTTAGCCGTTAGCAGTAAAACCCCAGCTCGGCCCCGAGCCTTGGGCAATCTTATTGCCTGGTGTGTGGGCCGCGCGAGTCGAGCCGTGGCAGGCAAAATCATGCTAATCAATGTAGGATTAGAAATCAAAAATGTATCTAAATGTAAAGTGCAGCGTCGCTTTAGGTTTTCAAAGCTCTTTAGTTAAAAGATTGAGGTAAGTAGTTTTATGCCCGCGATCGTCCCCTTTGAACAGATTGACCGGATTGTTGGCAATCAGCACCACGATCCATTTGAAGTGCTAGGCCCCCACGCGATCGAAGAAAATGGCAAAAAAGTCTGGGCTGTCCGAGCTTATCTGCCCAATGCGGATGCGGTATCAGTAGTTTTGCCCGAGGCCAGGGCCGAATACCCGATGAAATCAGGGCATCATCCTCACTTTTTTGAATGTACGATCGACACTCCAGAATTAGCAAACTATCAACTGCGGGTCAAAGAAGGCGAACACGATCGCTTTATCTACGACCCCTACGCCTTTCGATCGCCCAAACTGACAGAATTTGACCAACACCTATTCTCAGAAGGCAACCACCACCGGATTTACGAAAAACTAGGAGCCCACTTCACCGAAGTAGAAGGCATCACAGGAGTATATTTTGCCGTTTGGGCCCCAAATGCTCGGAACGTCTCTGTTTTAGGCGATTTCAACTATTGGGACGGCCGCAAACATCAAATGCGGAAATCCCAAAACGGCATCTGGGAATTATTCATTCCGGGACTATCCTACGGAACTCACTACAAATACGAAGTGAAAAACCAAGACGGACATCCCTATGAAAAATCCGACCCCTACGGTTTCCAGCAAGAAGTACGGCCGAAAACAGCCTCAATTGTCACCGACTTAAATAACTACACTTGGAACGATAGCGCTTGGATCGAACAGCGGCGGAATACAGACCAACTGACGCAGCCAGTTTCGGTTTACGAATGCCACATCGGTTCTTGGCTGCACGCCGGTACTGACGAACCCGCCGTGCTACCAAATGGGGAAATAGAACCCGCAGTGCAAGTTTCAGAACTGAATCTGGGCGCGCGCTTTCTAACTTATCGAGAATTAGCCACCAGACTAATTCCCTACGTCAAAGACTTGGGATTCACTCACATCGAAATGCTACCCATCGCCGAACATCCTTTCGACGGTTCCTGGGGCTATCAAGTCACCGGTTATTTCGCCCCAACATCCCGCTACGGCACACCCGAAGATTTCATGTATTTCGTTGACCAGTGCCACGCAGCAGGCATTGGCGTACTGGTGGACTGGGTGCCAGGGCACTTCCCCAAAGACGGCCACGGTTTGGCTTTCTTTGACGGAACTCACTTGTACGAACACGCCGATCCCCGCAAGGGCGAGCACAAAGAGTGGGGAACCCTCGTATTTAACTACGGCCGCAACGAAGTGCGGAATTTCCTAGTATCAAATGCTCTGTTCTGGTTTGACAAGTATCACATCGACGGCATTCGCGTAGACGCGGTAGCCTCGATGCTTTATTTGGATTACTGCCGCGAACCCGGAGAATGGCTGACAAACCAGTACGGCGGCCGCGAAAATATCGAGGCGGCTGATTTTCTGCGTCAGACGAATCACGTCATTTTTAGCTATTTCCCAGGAGCACTGTCGATCGCCGAAGAATCTACCTCTTGGCCGATGGTATCTTGGCCAACCTATGTAGGTGGTTTGGGCTTCAACCTGAAATGGAACATGGGTTGGATGCACGATATGCTCGACTATTACCACATGGATCCGTGGTTCCGCCAGTTCCACCAAAACAACATAACTTTCAGTATGTGGTACAACCACAGTGAGAATTTTATGCTGGCTTTGTCCCACGACGAAGTAGTCCACGGCAAAGCCCACATCATCGGCAAAATGCCCGGGGACGAATGGCAAAAGTTTGCAAACGTCAGGTGTTTGTTTACTTTTATGTTTGCTCATCCAGGCAAGAAAACCATGTTTATGGGGATGGAGTTCGGCCAGTGGCATGAATGGAACGTTTGGGGGGATTTGCAGTGGGATTTGCTGCAATTTGAGCCACACCAAAAGTTGAAGCTGTTTTTTAAGGATTTAAACCATTTGTACCGCAGCGAAACGGCACTTTACAGTCAAGATTTTGCTGAGGATGGGTTTGAGTGGATTGATTGCAGCGACAACCGGCACAGCGTGGTGGCCTTTGTGCGCCGCGAGAAGGATGGCGATCAGTTTGTGATTACTGTATGCAATTTTACGCCACAGCCACACTCTCACTATCGCGTAGGAGTGCCGGAACCAGGTTTCTATACGGAGTTGTTTAACAGCGACGCACGGGAGTACGGTGGTAGCAATATGGGGAATTTGGGAGGCAAGTGGACTGAGGAGTGGTGGTTCCACAACAGTCCTTATTCGATCGACTTGTGTTTGCCGCCTTTGGGTGTGTTGATCTTAAAGATCGATCGGGAAAAAACAGCATTGCGTAACTCTCAATAGTTTTGAGTTAACCATCAAAACTTGATTAAACATCAAACTTTGAGGGTATTCAGAAACCCGGTTTCTTGGAGAAACCGGGTTTTCTTCTCAGCAATAGACGCAGAACCTGTATCTGTAGGATGTTTAGGAATGAGAATTAAATAACTTCCACAAGTTTGTGGGATGTCCCGCCCGTCTTAAACCAATTTCATAAAGTAGTGCTAGAGATTACCCCCCCCAACCCCCCCGCGAGTTCGGGGGGGCTAAGATTTCATCCATAGCACATAGGTCAGAAAAATGGTATTAAACAGGCAGGATGCCTGTTCCACGGATAAATAGGCTGGCTTTTATAGCAGCCTAAAAACTCAACTGGTGCGCATTGCGCACCCTACAATTCCCAATTCCCAATTCCCAATTCCCAATTCCCAATTCCCAATTCCCAATTCCCAATTCCCATTTAATTTCGAGTATCAGAAGCGCCAAGATTATAAGAAACTTTAGACTGCTCAACTGTTACTACTTCCGAAATAGACTGTTCCGACGCAGCCTCTAAATTTGGCAGCGGCATATGCTTCATTTCCCAAACTTTCAGCAAAATTAGATATTCATAAAAAGCTTGCAGCGTGCACCAAGCCAATCCCGCTTGACCGTCAAGAAATCCGCCTAGTAAAATATACATATAGAAGAAGCGCACGACAGGCCGTAAAGGCAAGCGCAAGGAAAAATCTTTTAAAGCGCGGCGCCTTTCCACCTCAGATGCGCCAAACAATAAATCCCACCAATTTACTTGACCCGCTTCTAATTGACGGAGAGTTTCAGCCGCCTCGTCAGTTGAGTAGCGGTTGTGCTTTTCAATCCAGCGAGAAAGACCTTTGCTGCAAGTATAGTGAGGATAGGTTTCCTTTAAAAAGTGAGTAGGCCCATTACAGACTTCCCGTTCAGTATGACCGTAGTCACTAAACCAAACTTGCTCTTTGCGAAATAGGCGCATTTGATAGCGGGGATATTGAGTGCTGCGCCGAATCCAGCGCTCCATAAATATTACTTTTTCAGCGACGTAATAGCCGATATATTCTTGACTTGCGATCGCCTTTAAGCATTCAGCAAACAGTGCAGGGGTCATCCGCTCGTCCGCTTCGAGGATGTAAACCCATTCGTACTTGCATTCTACTTCTTGAAGCATCCAAGTCCGCTGCCGTCCGTGAGTTTCAAAGCGGTGCTGCACTGTTTGCACAGGATAGTTCTGAACAATCTCAAGGGTGCGATCGCTGCTGAAAGAATCAACTACAATGATATCGTCACAAAGCAGTGCCGATTCAATGCAAGCGGCGATATCAATCTCTTCGTTGTAAGTCAGAATATAAATTGAGAACATTCCCAGCTTTCAGTAAGGGCAAACTATAGCACAAGGAAGAAGGGAGAAGGCAGAAGACCCTTCGACTTCGCTCAGGGTACGAGGAAGGAAGAAGGCAGAAGGCCCTTCGACTTCGCTCAGGGTACGAAGAAGGCAGAAGGCCCTTCGACTTCGCTCAGGGTACGAAGAAGGCTCTTCGATACTTCGTTGAAGAGTTCAGTGCAACGCTTCGCGGTTCCTGAACCCTTCGACGGAGTTTATCATGAGCATAGTAGGGCGAGCGGATAAACGCCCTGCGTTGGGCGGAAACCGTGAAGAAATCGATGGGAAAATGCCATAAAATCAATGGCTTCAGTCATTAATAAGGTCGTAACTGCCAGGCGCGATTGCTATGTTCAGCAGATTAAGTATTTCTCGCAAGATATCTTGAGTTACGGTTTCTAGGGGCTGGCGTAGGTCAACTTTTGTGGCGGCCGAACCGCAGAATTCCCATACTTCTCAATCCAGTCCAACCAACAGTAATGTAGCCTATAGCTAACAACAAACTGCTGATGCCCGTTTGTAAACTAGAATTTCTCGATCGAGTTCTCAACTCTTTCTCTTTTTGTTGCTTCCGGGTGCGAATCTCGTTGCGAGCTTGATTTGGCAGTTCTTGAGCTTGCTGTTCGAGAAACTTGTCCAGCGCTTTCGGGTCATTTTTCGATGCCTGAAGCACAGCTTTCAATTCCTTGGGAACATCTGGACTTTTGAGTGCTTCTTGTAGCTTCCCCTCGTCTTGCAGCAGCGCCCCTATCTGGCTGCGGCGCTGGCTTTTGAGCTGCTCTACCTGAGCTTTAAACTGCTCGCTTTTAATTTGCCCCTCTAGTTGACCTTCCGCTTGCCCCGCTTCCTTGTTGACTTGAGTCAGAGCATCCTGGAGTTCCAAGCGAGTATTGTTGAGGTGAACGGGAACCAGCAACAGGTAAATTAGCCCTAACAAGCTGGAAATCAACAGCGCCCAGAATCGTAAGTCAACCCAAAAATTGCGACGCTCAATAGAAACTCCACTGCTGCTGTCTACCCAAAAGCCAGTCATCAGCAGGGCAATACCCATCAAAGGAATGATGCCCCGGTCAACTATCTGAGTTGCTGCGGCCAACTGCCAGCCTCGATTGATGATGTCGGAGGTTTCCCCCGGTAGCGACAGAACAATGCAGTCAAGCAGAGCAGAGAGAATCAAGATAATCCCGACTACTTTGAGAGTTCGAGCAGCTACTGAAGAAAATTGACGGCTGTTAGTTGCTTTCATAATTCCTGTAAAATAATTCTACACCGTTAGAGTGACATACTCCTACGCCAACTGAGTACAGTATGGCTTAGGCTTCTCAGAGACTCCAGCTATTGCTTCGGACATTAACTGAGCTTTAAGAACGGGATGACCCACCGCCCTATTTTTTATGTTGATAGCTGCATTGTGATCGCGGTCAAGACTACATCCACAATTTGGGCAGTCATGCCATCTTTCATGCAGCTTTTTTGGTACTTTTTCACCACAACCAGAACAATCTTGTGAAGTATTGTAGGCACTTACTGGGACTACCAACTTTCCCAGTATTTACGGCTTTGTTTGTTAGAATCGACAGAAAGCTTGACCACCCGGCGTCCAACACAGATTTAGCTAGCTTAGTACGAGCAAGTCCCTTGACATTCAAATCCTCAACTGCAATAACATCATATTTTTTTAAGAGGCTGTTGGCAGTTTTAAAATGAAAGTCTTTACGTTTATCCGCTACTTTTTTGTGGCACTTCCCCTGTTGTTTAACTGCTTTTTGCCTGCGGTTGCTGCCTTTTTTACGACACGAGACTCGCTTCTGAATAATTCGCAGGCGTTTTTGAGCTTTGCGGTAATGTTGAGGAATTGCCACAGTCTCGTTTTCTGATGTTGTCAAAAAATCCTTCAGCCCAACATCAATTCCAGCAATCTTTTGAGGATTAAAATTTGGCTTAATCTCGGGAACTGTTGAATCTTCCAAGCTGAGAATCACATAGTAGCCATCAGCTTTTTTGGTAATAGAGACGATTTTGATTTTAAATCCATCAGGTATCGAACGGTGCAAAATAACTTTAACTTTTCCGAACATCGGCAAGTTGATTAAGTTGTCTTGCAAGCAGCCGTCTTTAATTTGAGGATAAGTAAATGTGCGATAACGACTGCGTGGTTTAAACCTAGGTTTGCCACTACGTTTTCCGTTGCTATCACCTTTTAGGAAACGATCAAAAGTTACCTTGACTCTCTTAACTACATCTTGAAGCACTTGAGAATAAATCCCGGCATACCAAGGATGAGTTTTCTTGAGTTGAGGTAACGTTTTTTTCTGGGTGTAATAATCGGGATTGTCTCGCAGTTCAGGTAAATGGCAAACTAGCGGACACGCATTGATAGGAGAACGATTTTGTTGATACCAGTTGAATCGATCTGCCAACAAATAGTTGTACTGGGCACATAACATTGACAGCCATCTGTCAATCTCAATAGCTTGTAGTTTTGTTGGACGTAATCGATACTGGTAAGAAGTTCTCATTAGGCGGTGAATGCTTGATTGCAGTCGCTACTGATCAATTAGTGTTAATATACTTGAATACGTTACTTAATGTCAAGTTCATGCGTGAACATTTTATTTATACAATCATCGAGGCTTCTACCCGCAAGTGTTAATTTTTACTGCCAAATCTCAATTGGTGACAGAAATGTTTAAAAATATGTATTGAAAAAAGTCGAATCAAATAATTTGTTCATCTCGTCATCCACCCGTCAACCAATTCAAAACTATGTTTTGAATTGGTTGACGGGCGGAATCAAGCGCGTCACCGCGCCTTTAATCCCACACTAATCGAAGCGACAAGCGTGTGGGGATTCCCGTCTGCGCGAGCTAAACTTTACCGGAAATTTGGGTAAAAGCCCCATTACTTCGCCGAAGAGCTCAGCACATCGCCTTTTAGAACGACTTTAATTCTCTATATTTTTTTCCGGTTTGAGATTGCGAGTGTAAAGATTTCTTGACTCTCAGTGTAAACTCCGTGATTATACAATAAAACTTGCAAGGTGCATTGTTTTTTGTACATTTATTTTTAAGAATTTTCCCGAAATTTAATTGCCAACAACCTTGCATGAATATGAGAAGAAAGTAAAACATTTTTTGGCTGATTTTGGCGACTTAGTTCCGATTATTTTCTCGGGTATTTTTGCTGATTATTTTTTGTTTAAGAGTGACCAATGAGTAATTGTGAATTGGCAAGTACCAACTACTAATTATTGGTGGATTAAGTGATTTATTTTTTAAGGCGAAGGTGCTCTTGTCTCACATTTTTTGGTAGGATGATTCATCGCTGTTCAAATTGGTTGGTGGTGACTGCAATGATTTCTGGTGTTTACACGTTGAGAGAACTTGAAGAAGCGATCGCCTCCGATCCAGACAACTGGCATCCGATCGTGTTTACTAACGGCTGCTTCGATATCCTGCACGCTGGCCATGTCCGCTATTTGCAGGCTGCAAAAGGGTTGGGGCGATCGCTCGTGGTGGGCTTGAATAGCGACGCCAGCGTACAAGCTATCAAACCGCAGCAGCCGGGATTGCCAGCCCGCCCGATCGTACCGGAGGATCAGCGAGCCGAAGTATTAGCCGCCCTCAAACCAGTAGACGCGGTAGTGATTTTTTCGGAGATTACAGCAACTAAACTGATAAGTATCCTGAAACCAGATATTTACGTTAAAGGAGGCGACTATAGACTGGAAACTCTGCCGGAAGCACCGGCTGTTATCGCCGGAGGTGGCAAGATTTCTTTGATCAAAATAGAAGTTCCCAGCTCTACCAGTGCGATCGTCAAACGCATTTTGGATTTAGATGCTGGCCCCCGGATCGCAAACAGCAAACAGTGAGTTAAACTCAGAAGTTGCCCCATCAAAAATATGCTTGGTGCGGTCGCTTGTACAACTTCATCCCAATGCCTAGGTAGGAGATAATTTTAATGGAACTCACAAGCAGTAACACGATCGCAGAAATTTTAGAAAGACACAAAGCAGAGCTACTAGCAGACTGGCTCAAAGAATTGCAAAATACCGGGCTGCGGCGGGACGATTTGATGAGAGCCAAAGAATTGCGCTCCGAGTGTCAAGAATTCCTGCAATTGCTGCATATTGCAGTGGGGCATGGTAACTTTAGTGATATCCAGACGCCCGAATGGGAAAATATGCGGCTGTTATTGGCAGAAGTTTCGCGATCGCGGGTTCAGAGAGGCTTTACTCCCTCAGAAATAGCCAGTTTTATTTTATGCTTCAAAAAGCCGTTGTTCGATCGGCTTTGTCACGAATTGACACAAAACCGCGATGCACTCGTCGAACAACTGTGGCTGTCCACCAGTTTATTAGACCAGCTAGGGCTTTGGGTGACAGAAATCTTTCTCAAAGCTCGCGAAGAAGTCATCGAACGCCAGCAGCAAGAAATGCTCGAATTGTCAACTCCCGTAGTCAAACTTTGGCAAGGCATTCTCGCTTTACCGATGATCGGGACTCTTGACAGCGCCCGCACTCAAATAGTCATGGAAACTCTGTTGCAGGAAATTATGGAAACTGGCTCAGAATTTGCAATTTTAGATATTACAGGTGTACCGACTGTTGATACTTTAGTCGCTCAACATTTATTGAAAACTGTCGCCGCAGCTCGTCTAATGGGTACTGAGTGCATCATTAGCGGCATTCGACCGCAAATAGCTCAAACTATAGTTCATTTGGGAGTTGATTTGCAGGATATTCTGACAAAAGCTACTTTAGCAGATGCTTTTAAAGTCGCTTTGCAACGCCAAGGTTTAACTATAAAAAATATTAAAGAGGAAAGATAAAAACTATAGCTTTTATTAGTAACATGAGTTGGGCATTGGGCATGGGCATAGAACTGGAATTTTAAACTCACAAATAGGTGAATTTATGGAACGGATACCGATCCTGCAAATGGGAGAGTTTTTGCTAGTAACAATTCAAGTAGATATGCACGATCGCTTGGCAATGACGCTGCAAGATGACCTGACAAACCGCATTGTGAAAACAGGAGTCAGAGGTGTTTTGATAGAAATTTCTTCCCTGGAAATTGTAGATTCTTTTATTGGTCGCATTCTTAATAATATCGCTACTATGTCGCGAATTTTAGATGCTGAAACAGTTGTAGTTGGGATGCAGCCAGCGGTGGCAATCACGCTGGTTGAATTGGGGCTTTCCCTCACAGGAGTTCGCACAGCTTTAAGTGTTGAAAAGGGCATGAATTTGTTGCAAAAATCCTTAAATGTCTCCTCCAAAAGCAAGCTTTGAATAAGCAAAATGTCTGGTCTACAATAATTATTGTAGATGTTTTTTGGGTTTGTCTCCTGATTGGAAGGCTTCATTCAGTTAACAGTTAACAGTTATCTCTACCTAGAAGAAAGAGCATGGTATTTTTCCTGACAACCAGTCGATTAATTGTTCTATAATTTAGGTATTGAAAGTTAAAATACTAATTGAAACAATTAGTATTTTCGCCTACTAGCCAACTTGGTTCTTGATTGATTTTTCAGATATATGTAGGGTGATGATAGTTGCATTTTACGGGTTAATCCAAATGCCTTGTTGACAAACTCAAAAATTCTTATGGGAAACTTCGTTGATTGAAGTAAGTCCTATGTTTTGTGGAGAAGTTCTATTTTAGTCGAGTAGCTATGTCAAAATATGAGACATTAGAAATCCGATCGTCCTCCGATATAGTCCACGTCCGACAGCAAGTGCGAATCAAGGCTGTAGCAATGGGATTTGGTTTGCTAGACCAAACGAAGATTGTTACCGCCGCCAGCGAACTCGCACGCAATACTGTAGACTACGGCAAAGGGGGAACTGTAACTCTTGAAATGCTTCAATCAGGTAGCCGGAAAGGGTTACGACTGATATTTGAAGATAAGGGCCCAGGAATTCCAGATATCGAATTGGCAATGACTGACGGTTATACTTCTAATCATGGTTTGGGTTTGGGGCTCAGCGGTTCTAAGCGGTTGATGCACGAATTTGAGCTGGTTTCGCAAGTGGGTGAGGGGACTAAGATTGCGATCGTCCGCTGGCGCTGAGAGATTGGGGGAGTGGGTGAGTGGGAGATTGGGGGATGGGGCGAGAAACCCGGTTTCTACGAGTTTTGGGTTTGGTGGCGATAAATCTAGGAAGAAACCCGGTTTCTGAAACCACTAATGACTTCTTCCTTTTGAAATGTGCACAACCTTAATACTAGAACTACAAAATCATGATAGATGCCGTAGCCCTGCCCGTAACAGAAGAAAGTCAAGTCGGAGAAGCGCGGCGAATTGCAGTCGCCCTGGCGGCCGAACTCGGATTTAATGAGACCGATCGAGGTAAAGTGGCAATTGTGACCACCGAAGCAGCAAAAAACGCGGTCAAACACGCCCGTCATGGAGAACTTTTGCTGCAAACTTTCAAAACAGCGGCTGGGTGTAGCATTGAAATTATCGCCTTAGATCAAGGGCCTGGAATGGCAAATGTCGGTCAATGTCTGCGGGATGGTTTTTCGACTGCTGGAACCCAGGGAACGGGACTAGGCGCAATTAAACGGCTTTCTAGTTTTTTTGATATTCATTCTGTACGGGAACTGGGGACAGCTTTGTTAGCGCGCCTGGAACCGACCCAAAATAGCCGAAAAGCCTCTCAAAATAGCAATTACTTGGAATTTGGGGTTGTCCACTTGCCGAAAGCAGGAGAGCAAATTTGTGGCGATTCCTGGGCGACTGAAAATGATCTTGACAGTAATCTAATTTTAGTGGCTGATGGACTCGGGTATGGGGGTTTGGCCCAGGAAGCGTCTGGGGAAGCAGTCCGAATATTTCGGGAAAACGTTAAACTGGGGCCGAAAGCAATTTTAGAGAAGGCGCACCCTGCTTTGAAAAATACCAGAGGAGCGGCTGGGGCGATCGCCCGAATCGATCGTACTCACCAAACAGTTTGTTTTGCGGGAATTGGCAACATCTCTGGTGTAGTTTTTACAGATAACCAAACCCGCAGTATGGTTTCCTACAATGGTACTGTTGGACATCGGATGCTAAAAGTAGCAGAATTTGTCTATCCTTGGTCGCCACAGTCCTTGCTAATCATGCACTCTGACGGTTTGGCGACTCAGTGGGATTTAAACCGCTATCCCGGTTTAGCCATGAGACATCCGGCTTTAATCGCAGCCGTACTCTACCGAGATTTCAAACGCACTCGCGATGATATGACAGTTGTAGTAGCCAAGGTTAGAGAAGCAGCGTGAGTTACCGAATCCTGACGACGGAAGTCCGTTTTGAACAAGACATCGTACAAGTACGCCAAAGAGCTCGCCAAATTGCCGAATGGCTGGGATTCGATTCCCAAGCACAAACCCGCATCGCTACAGCAGTTTCTGAAATTTCCCGCAATGCTTTCAAATATGCAGGTGGCGGCAAAGTAGAATTTATTGTGGAAGGGGAATCGCCCCAAATTTTTCTGACTCGGATTTCTGAGAATGGGCCGGGAATTGCTGATTTACCCGCTGTTTTGGGCGACAATTTTCAATCGCCAACTGGCGCGGGCCTTGGTTTGGCAGCGGCGAAGCGGTTGATGGATGACGTGCAAATTGAGGTAGCGCCCGATCGCGGAACTGTCGTACAGTTAATTAAGCAGTTTTCCAAACAGATGTCTGCGCTAAGTGCGATCGAACTAAATCAATTAGTTGACAAACTAGCGCGCCAAATTCCCGAAGATCCCTATGCGGAAATTCAGCAGCAAAATCAAGAATTGCTGCGCACTTTAGACGAACTTCGCCAGCGTCAAGAAGAACTCGTACAATTAAATCAAGAACTAGAAGATACCAATCGCGGAGTCGTCGCACTTTATGCAGAATTGAACGACAAAGCTGAATCTCTCCAGCGAGAGGGCGAACTCAAAACCAGCTTTCTCTCCAATATGAGCCATGAGTTTCGCACTCCGCTAACGGCAATTATGAGCATTTCCGAAATATTGTTAGATCGCCTCGACGGAGAACTTTCAACCGAACAGGAAAAGCAAGTAAATTTAATTCACACATCGGCCGAATCTCTTGCAGAACTTGTCAACGACTCGTTAGATTTAGCGAAAGTGGAAGCCGGAAAAGTAACGGTTCGGGTGGCTGAGTTTGAAGTAGAAGATTTGTTTAGCGCGCTGCGGGGAATGATGCGCCCTCTGCTACCGCAAAACTCTAATGTTAGTCTAATTTTTGCAGCGCCTCGGGAACTTCCAACCCTCACTACTGATGAGGGGAAAGTTGCTCAAATTTTGCGCAATCTGATTTCTAATGCACTCAAATTTACCGAAGCAGGCGCTGTCCGAGTTGCTGCGGAAATGGGAGAGGAGGGAATAGTTACTTTTTCAGTTTGTGATACGGGCATAGGCATTCCCCCAGCCGACCAAAAGCGGATTTTTGAAGAATTTGTTCAAATTGAAAATCCCTTGCAGAAGCACGTTAAAGGCACGGGATTGGGATTGTCTCTCTGCAAAAAAATGGCAAAGTTTCTGGGGGGAAGCATTGAAGTCAAAAGTTCGCCGGGAGTGGGTTCGACTTTTTTGGTCAAATTGCCGATCGACTATACTCCAGATACAGAAGAACCTGTGGAAAAGTCCGCAGCCAAGCGAGATGAAATACCGCTTCCGATCGCCAATTCTCGTAGCGCGGGCTCTGGGCCATCGTCGCCACAGGATGCAGCAGCAAAAGTTTTGACTGTGGATGATCAAAAAAAGTTTTCGGTATTTGCGGAAAAACTTACTGGGAGAAATTCATTGTACTGCGATCGAAGTGGTCAACGATATTGAAGGTTGGCGATCGGCTTTCAAAGACCGGACATGATATGATAGCAAACTTGGTATAGCAATCCTAAATCAGTTGTGTAATTCTTGTAGGGGCAGCCCCCCGTGGTTGCCATCTTTACGCTGCCACAGTAGGCACGCACCATACACTACCCCAGCATCTAGGGGCAACCACGGGGGGATTGCCCCTACAATTCTAAAATTTAAAATGGTATGACTTTCATCTCCCTTCAATATGCTTTATTTCTATTAGTTTTATTTGCGGCTTATTGGTTGGTTCC
>CASBQF010000349.1 GCA_949127775.1 Oscillatoriales cyanobacterium PMM_0080 | reverse complement strand
TACTGTCAAAAGCTTTTCGGTTTCGCAACTCTCTAAAAATCTGTCGGTTTCCGAGTCCAAAGTCACAAGTTGCCAAGTTTGGCCAGCTACAGATGCGGGAATTGTCAGCGTTAGTGTCCAATCTTGTGCGCCGAGGCGACGGAAAATGCCCGAAAATGTGTTGTCGGTATCTGCGGTTTTACTGCTGGGATTTACACAGAAACCGGGTTCAAATGTCAAGGTGCTGGGTTCAAATACAGAACTTTCGTTGAGAAACCCGGCTTTTTGATCGCTTTTGACTGACAAAGGAAAAGGACATTCGCCACTGGCGGGATATGCTTGAGGTCGATCGAGATAATAGCGTTGTCGATCGATCCAGTCCGATCGATCCGGTGTCAAATTAAACAAAGGAATAACCGCCGCCCTCGCCGACGCATCTTGCAGCAAAGCTTCCTGCAAAACTCTAACGGGCAAATCGCGCGGTTGACATCCAGATTCCGCGCACAAAGCTGCCGCCATTCCCGCCGCCTGTCCGATATTCATCACAACCGGCTGCAAGCGAGTTGCACCGTTGGCGATGTGAGAAACGGAAATATTTTTTTCGCAAGCTAACAATCCGTCTGTACTTGCAGGGATCAGGGCACTGTAGGGAATTGTAAACGGAGTCCCCGTCCAGCGGCCTCCCCAGCGGATGGATTTGGGATGCAAAGGAATGTCGCCGGTGTTGTAGTGGTGGTCATTTGCATAGTTGCCGATCGCAATTGTTTCACAAATTCCCTGAGAATCGATCGGCAATTTTGCGACTCTACCCCCGACAATCGGCAAAATATCTTGTTCTGTGACTGTACTTATTCCTCGCAAACGGCGGCTTTCTCGGTAGTAAGGATGTAAGGCGAAGGCAGAAAGCAGGGCAGAATTGGGTTGATTTTCATTTGAAATCGGGAAAATATTTTGTGCTAGGCCGTAGCGAGGGCCGAGTTGGGTTTGAATGAAGCGGGCAAAACTTTGAGTATGCCAGAGACTTTCTTGGAGGAATTCTTGTCGGGATGCTTCAGATTCAATTAGTCGATCGACCCCTTCACCATAATCATTACCACGAATCGGCCAATTAATCATCAACAATCCGCCCGGAAGCCTACCGTAATTGAGAAATTGTTCCGGAGTGTAACCTTTCCAAGCATCGGTAAATCGATCGGGATTATCGACAGGCGGGGCCGGAATCTCTGGCGCCACCGCACCTTCACCAAAATCCTGCATCACAACCACCCAAGTCGGAGATTGCACCGCATACCTTTGTGTAACAGCATTGGGAGCGATCGGCGCGCTGGGTTCTCCAAACTCAGCTTGGAATTCCCAACCCCAGCGGTGCCCAACCTCCGCTAAAGCCAGCAAATCTCCCAATTCCGTTGCATCCAAAGTGATTTTGGCGGCCACCGTAAAATCTGCAAACCGAACCCCAGAAATTCTGTTGCCTTCCAATAACACATCTTGAGCTGTTTGTCCACAAATCCACTGTAAATTCGGTAAACACTTAACCCAATCCGCAAAAATTTGTGCCCCAATGCGGGGATCGTAAGTAAAAAAACTGACCCAGCCCCAATCCAAACCCTCCGGCTGTCGCTGCTGAAGTTCCCGGAGAAATTGACCCCACAAACCTGTCTGAAAAGCTGCTAATTCATTGCCATCAGGAGCCGAAACGCCTGCTGCTGTCAGCATTCCTCCCAGCCAGGGAAATTCGCCCACTAAAATAGTTTTGGCACCTCGGCGGGCTGCTTGCACTGCCGCAGCCGTGCCACCAGTGCCACCGCCGACTACCAAAACATCTGCTTCTAAGGTTGTGGACATGGGGAATACCATTTTAGATTTGAGATTGAAGAATGGGAAAAGCTAGGACTGGCAAGACGCCCATCCCACAAAAAGTTTTTTCTTGTGGAATGGGCCGGAGAGCCCGTTCCAAAATTTGATTAAAAGAACTTTTGCAAGAGGTATTGTAAAGACTTGACAGATTATATATCGGTAATTACGCAGAGGCTGCACATTTTTGTTACTGCAAGATATCAGGGCGATCGCAAATTTTGATTTTTGATTTTTGGCGCGCAAATATTGCTAATATATGAGACCGCGAATAACGATCAAAAAAATGAGAACTACATCTATAAAGCAATACGGTTTACTTAAGACAGATCCCCCCTAACCCCCCTTAAAAAGGGGGGGACAAGAATGCCCTCAAAGTCCCCCTTCTTAAGGGGGATTTAGGGGGATCTCCGGGGCATAAATATGTTAAGTGAACCGTATTGATCTATAAAGTTCTAGATCGTCGCATAATTTCCGAGCTACTTAACTTAATAACGGCTGACAATGGAAAAAGGTTTTATTTTGTGGTTTACCGGGCTGAGTGGTTCCGGCAAGACAAGTATCAGCAAAGCTCTCGCACCAGAATTGAAGCGTCGAGGCTGCAAAGTTGAAATATTGGATGGAGATGTCATTCGCACCAACTTGTCAAAAGGTTTGGGATTTAGCAAGGAAGACCGAG
>CASBQF010000348.1 GCA_949127775.1 Oscillatoriales cyanobacterium PMM_0080 | reverse complement strand
GGCTTAAAGATTATCTATTATGAACGATGAATTGCGACAAGAAATTGCTGAAATAGCTAGTAACTTTAAGCTGTTTGAATGTAAAATTTGTGCTGTAATAATTCAAGATTTTTTAATTCAAAGAGGTATTTCTGGAAAAATTATCAAAATTTACACGGGCAGTGCCAAGGGAAAATATGGTAATATTTACCATGATGACCTCGGACAGAATATTGCTACGAATGGAAGGCATGAAGGGATTGCAGTTAAAATAGATGGGGAGGAATTAATTTTTGATAATATCCATAATGAAGGAATTCCCAAACAAGAGTGGCTGGGAAAGTTTTATTGTTTAGCGCTCGATCTGGGCGGTGAATTTGAGATTGCGGAAATTGATTTTTAGCGAAAAGGAAATAAAAAAATGTTAGATTTGTATGAATTGCTAGGAAAAATTCAGAAAAGATCGTCTTTGTACTTAGGTAAGCAATCGCTTAGCCATCTCCATGTTTTCTTAGATGGCTATACTTTTGCCCGCCGTCAACTTGGCATCCCTCTCACGGAAGAAGAAAAAAAGTTTGAGGATTTTCAAGAATGGATAGAGAATCGATTTAACCAAGCAGATACTCAATCTTGGAGTCGGATTATTATTTTTTATTCTGAGGATGAATCAGATGCACTGAAACGTTTCTTTGATTTGTTTGAAGAATTTGTGAGTTGTGAACAGTTGCCGAAAGATGATGGAACAATAAATTACCAAATGTCGGATGAGTTGAGTGTTGTAGCTGGAAATATTTGAGTTTGATATTGATAGGGATGTCCGAGGGGCGATCGCTCGCGTAAGATTTAGGATGGGATAGGGGCGATCGCTCGCGTGAGAGTTGGGATGAGAGAGGCGAGATCGCAACAAAATAGTAAAATAAGCTTAACAATTGACAAGTAAAATATTGACTCTTTGCTATAATAATGGGATAATACTATCGATTGATAACACCGCACAAACAATGAACAAAGAAAATATCATGCTGATACTGGACAGCGAAAAAAAAGCCGCACTTTCTGCGATCGCTACTCTGATGGAGAGAGATTTAAGCGACGTAGTGAATGAAGCGATCGCCAGCTATTTGGAAACGAACCAATGGCTAGGTTCCGAGATCGAGAAAGGTATTGGTGAAGCAGAAGCAAATGACTTTGCCAGCGATGGAGAAGTTCAAGATATTTTTGTTAAGTTAACCAATGAAAATTAAGTGGCTGCGAAAGGCACTGCAAAATAAGCGAGATAATTTACACATATATTTCTGCTGACGATCCAGAGGCGGCAAGGCAAATAATTGTGAAGATTCGGGATGCTGTAAATCAACTAGCACAATATCCATTTATGGGAAGATATGGTCGTGTAGAAGGTACTAGAGAATTTGTCATTGCTAATACACCTTATCTCGTCATTTACCGAGTAAAGGAGGAAACTGTACAAATCATTCGGGTTCTTCATGCTTCCAGAAAGTATCCAGAATAATGATTGGGAAGATTGAGTATATTTGACATTGTAACGCGATCGCGCTTTGGGAAAAAAAGAGCGATCGCCAAGTTTACTGCTGTTTGATTTGCACCCTAAACAAGAGTGGTTTTCGCGTATTCGGTTACAGGTTTCAAATCGATATCGTCATTGGAAGCTAGCGTTTTAAATAGATGGCGCGGGATGCCGGCTGCCATCAAAGCTTCTAAATCTCGATCGAGTTTTGACCAGTCTCCATAAATACCGACAAACTGAGTTACACAAGCTAAAGAAGAATCATTGGGGTCATTCACCCCCGTGTATTTGTACTCAATATCAAAACCTGCTTTTTCCCCAATTTCTTCAATATCCCAGTCCACAAGATTCAGATCCGTCGCTTCAACAGCTAAGGCAATATGACCGGGCGGCATGGGGTCAAGAGGTTCGCAGCACCACCCAAGAGAAGAGTTCCATAGGCTCTTACCAACCGATTCTCGAATTTTCATGTATTTTCCCTCACTGAAAGTAGCAGCGAAACCAGGCTTTTCCTTCAGAGCGAACGTCTACAAGAGGTCGTTCGTATTGACTTGCTAGCTGTTCGCATTTCTTTTTGGCTTCTTTTAAGTTATACGCTTGTATGGGTTCGTTGATGGGATTGCCAAGTTCTTCTTTTTCGCGATCTGGATCTCTCACTCGTCCCCCTTTTTGCTGTTTTTGCTGGATGAGGGGGCTTGCTGAGCCTTTAACCACATTTCGATTGCTTCTTCCAACCCTAGTCCTATACTTAGCTGCTTCAGAGTACACGCAGCTTTAAATTGAAGTCCTAGTTCTTTTTGGACATCTCCCGATAGCTGTATGTAATTTGGGTCGTGTCGCTTGGCTAGCACTTCTGTACTGTTTCCCACTCAAGTTTCCTCCAATTTCTATATTCTCACGATCGCACATCTTGTTTTGCTAATATGTTATCATGTTAACATAGAGAATATTTGCGGGTGAATAGAAAAAGGGCGATCGCGCTTTTTGTGATTTGGGATGGGATAGGGGCGATCGCGCTTTGGGAAGGAAATGGATAGCACTTTGTGAAAAAGACTGATCGCCCCTAAGACGAAAAAGAGCGCTACCAGTACATTTCAAAGCGGAATAGGGAGTGTTGGCAACCCAGGCAATACAGGAATAGGAGCAGGAGGTTCTGGAGGTGTACCGGGTGTATTTACAACCGGAGGCGGATTCTCAAGACGTTGCTGATTAGGCAACAAAAGCCTTCCAGTTGTGATACTAGAAGCCGGAACATTATTCAGTTGCGCTAATGGTTCACCTGTACTTCTAAGACTAAGTAAGGTAAAAGCACTTGTCGATTCAATTAAAATGTCACTGATACTTACACCTGCTGGTACTTGGATGAAATCGCTCCCATTTCCAAAGTCGGTGATGATATCTAAACCACCACCTATTGCCAAGGCAAATATATCGCTTCCTTCTCCGCCAGTAAGTGTATCGGTGTCCCTATCACCTGAGAGAAAATCATCTCCTGTGTCGCCAAATAGTTGATCGTTGCCTTTGCCACCAAATAAGCTGTCGTTTCCCTCTCGGCCTCTAATACTATCTTGACCTTCGTTTCCCAAAATTAGTTCACTGTCGGTAGAGCCGATAACTGTATCATTTCCACCAAGAACCAACAGGCCACCTGAAATATTAGTTAGTTGTCCGGGAGATAAGCTAATATTCTCAGGGGTGTTATCGCCGATTAAACGGGAGACACCATTTGCTTCGTTAGATTCTAATGCCATTGTTATTTCTGCTCAACGGTTAATTGTACGACACTGGATTTGAGGGGAATAAAATTGAGAGTAATTGCTCTTAGGGCAAAATAAACTATCTCTTAGTAGTAATGTACATTTGCCCAGATTCCATTAAGGTTAACTTGATGGCTTAAGAATTCCAGGTTATTCGCTGATCACCATTAGGGTCTACATAAATCAAACTCTTTATTAGAGGATCTTCTTTATTCGTTAAGTCTGCTGTTATACGACCCTCGTGACGAGGAATATTTTGGTCTATATTCCCTATATCGTCATACCTGTCAGGCTGGTGAGATGGAAAACTTAATGGCTTAGGCGACGATAATTTAGAGAAAGACGAGAGTATATCAGAGAAAACACCAACGACAGCATTGTGATAATCGGCGATTTTATTTTTAGTCCTCAATGCTAGGTCTTGGTCTAGGAACCCGCCGTTCCCGTGTTCTTTATAGTCAGTAAAATAAACTATATAGGAATCGTTAGCACTACTAGCTTTGGCATTATCACCTGCTAAACCTCCTTCTAAATCTGAAGCGACCAATGCAATAGACTTAGTAGCGGCATTACTAAAATCTATTGTACGATCAGTTCCTGGGTTATGGGCATCAATATCGTAAGTGCCACCAGGAGAAGACGCTGGATCGAGTGCAACAAGCTCCTTCACTTTTCCTCCTATTCTTCCTATCTCAGAGGCAACGTAAGAGCCTAAACTATGACCTAAAAGAATAGTTTTTTCAGGAGCTATTCCTAATTCTTTCAACCTATTCGTAGCCCATTGAGCAACTGATCTGATCCGCTTAGCTGCGTCGTAAGGAGGAGTCAGCAAACTATCATCCTTTGCTGCCTCCTTCCAGTCTAAGTAAAGTACCTGAGAGTTTGGATAATAGTTACTAGCTGCTGCTGTTTGGGCTAAGTTAATCATATTGCCATCTTCCCCACCACTACCACGGCCATGAATCACTACAACGGTGTCTTTGTTGGGGTCAATATTGCTACTATCTGCTGTCCCTTTTTTATCATATTGATCGTAAAGCGATAAATTGACTGGGAATGTTGTGTCTTCTACCGTGATAGCTTTATCACTATCCCAAGAGAGGGCAAAACTGGCATCACCTCCTTCTTCTTTATATCCAGCATACACCCAATATTTCCCAGTATTTGCAGGAGTAAAAGTGTATGTTTTCCCGTCATAAGCATCATTTAACCAGTTCCAATTTTGACGACTTATGTTAACCCATTGATTAGCTTGATTAGCGTTAACTGGTATAGCTCCTATTCGGTAATAATCATCTGCTTTTACTAAAAAATTGTAGGTTACACCTTTTTCAAACTCTGCTATTCTCCAGAAATTAACCCCAAATTTATTTGAACCTACATTACCTGGCGAGCCATCACGCCAATTTTGATAAATAGCGTTTTTATAAGAATAATAAGAATAAGCAGTCTTGTCGATACCATTAAATGGATAAAATCCTTTGCTTGTGAATCCTGAACTCCAATCAAAAACTTCGCCACCCCAGGTTTTAGAATAATCAATAATTGCCCTCTCAATGGAAATTGTTTGCCCATTGAAGAGAACAGTCGTTAGAGTCGATAGGGGCATCACTACCCCTACCTCTCCTTCAGAACCGTGCATGAGACTTTCACCTCACACGGCTCCTTGATAACTCCATCCTTGTTATGGATACGATTCAAAACGG
>CASBQF010000347.1 GCA_949127775.1 Oscillatoriales cyanobacterium PMM_0080 | reverse complement strand
GTTTTATCGAAAGTCATTGGATCGACACAGACTAGCAAACTGTCTGCGTTTAAACCATTTTGTGGGGATGCGGGTACAAGTATCACAGCAGCAGAAATCCGAGGATCGTGAGGACGAGCTGAGGTAAATGGCAAGACTGTTATTTTGCTGCGCCGCTCGTTAAACAGCGTACCAGAAATCACCAATGCAGGTCGCGTTTTGCGTATTTCTGTTCCGACTGAAGGATCGAATCTAGCTATCCAGATACTTCCCAATCGGTAATCGCTTGAGTTTGCCATTGGTCATCCCATCCTAAATCGAGTTCGTCAACAAGCTTGCAAGCTTCTGCTAAAGCTTGGTTTTCTTGCTGTTTTCGCCATTGTTGCAAGAGTGATTCTATCAAAACACTGGGGTTTTGCACTTTTTGATTGATGTATGTGAGTAAGTCTTCTGGCAAGCAGATAGAGATGTCGTTCATTGGTTAATTAGAATAATTTTTTGTGACTATTCTAGCAATAATTGGCTGAATCGGCAATTTTTTGTTAGTTGAATGCGAGAAGGGAAGGGCGATCGCCTTTTTGGATAGTTGCAAAAGGGCGATCGTTTTTATTGTTGGTGAGAGTTAGCGGAGGGCGATCGCACTTTGGTCTCAAATAAAAGGAGATCGCCCTTTCGGATAGTTCCAAAAGGGCGATCGCTTTGACAATGAAGATAAATTAGCTATCTGTTTTAGCTAAACAATCCCTGTTCTTTTAACCATCGAGCGCGATTTAGAACATCGGTACTATAGTTGCGTTGGGTAGTAAATGCGTCTACATCCAAGCCCTGCTTGTAGGCATTGATAGCCCCTCCTTGTCCTCCATTATAAGCAGCTATAGAACCTCGCAGCCACAGTGAATCAGGCAATACCTGTTTGATAGCAGAAAACTTTTCATTTACGAGAAGCTTGACACCCTCCTCAATATTCCAAGCTGCGTTATTCCAAGGTTGGGACTTTATACTTGGGAACGTGCGAATATCAAGCTGCATATAACCGTATCCGTTACCATTATCCCCAACGATATTGCTAGTATTAGTCTCTCGGCTGATAATAGCTGCAACAATTTCAGGTAGGATGTTGTATTTGTTAGCAACATCCTTAATTGTGGTTTTAATTTGTTGGAGTCGATTTAGCTCTTGGTAGCCAATAGAGGTAGATTGACCTGATGGTAACTGAGCAAACAAATTATCACTACCAGTGGTAGGAAATGGTTTGATGGTTCCACTATTGGGAGGAACTATGACAAATTCACTTGGCCAGTGTGAATCGTTCCGAGTAATAGTACGAGTGTTGTACTGAGTATTGTTCCAGTTCGATTCAGAAATCACAATCGAACCATCTGCATTAACTCGCTCAACTACAGCCACATGACCTACACCACCTTGGCTAGCTGATGGAACACCACCTACTCCAATTTCCCACACCGCGATACAAGGAGCTTGAGGCGTATTGGAAACCTTTGCACCATTTCCAGCAGTGTTATCCCATGTACCAGCATTACCTCGCATAGTATCCAAAGCGGTCTTACTATAACCTAACTGGAGCATACGACCGTAAGCATACCATGTGCAGTTTTGACCTTGAGAGGGAAATGGATTGTTTGATTTGTACTCAGGCCAATTTTGCCATGAATTTGCTAACTGTTGTGCGGTGAGAATAGGTGCGTTTACCCCAGAACCTGAAGACTGATTAGGGATGTTACTAGGTATTTGAGTTGTTGGTAGCTTGGTGCTTTCCTGATAAGCTGTCGCCTTGCTACCATTCCAGTAAACGTAACCGCCTTCAAAGTATTGAATCTTATTCCCATTTCCCAGATCCTTTTCCCCACTCTTAGGAGCACCTAACCAACCTTCCAATCCACCTGTTTTCAAGAATGCCTGACGGATGTCCCCGGAAAGAGGAAAAGTTCCATTTTTACTGGTAACGATCGATCCTTTGTCGAATAGTTGATAGCTAGTACCATTGTAATTGATGACACCAGAAGTGGGATTTCCCAAAGTTCCTTTATAATTCTGGAAAACTGGGTAAAAATTGCCACCAATTGTGTGACCGTTGAGAGAAATTGAAGTAGGCGGTGGTGGCACAACCGGAGGAGTGACCGGTGGCACAACAGGAGGAGTGACCGGCGGTAGCACAACGGGGGGATTTCCTGGTGGTGGCACAACCGGGGGAGTGACTGGAGTAGGAGTAGGAGGTTGTGGCGGGTTATTTGGTGGTGGCGCAGATATCTCTTTGGGAACTTCAATTACACCCCCGGAAGGAATCAAATTGGGATTGGAAATACCATTGTGTTTAGCAATGAAGTTGTAAGCTGCTGGAGAAGCATCGCCCATTGTATCAAGTGCAATTTGACTCAGAATTTTTCCCGGTGGAATAGTGTAACGTACCCAATCATAGTATTTTCCGTTGAACTGATCGGCTGTCGCTCGTTCCCAAGGCGTGACTTTTCCTTCTAAACCCCAAGCTGTCGGATTCGAGAAAGGTGTAGGAATATAAAGTTGCGGTGCTGTTTCCTTCGCCACTTGCACAGCTTTATTGAAATTCACCACCCCAAAACCCGTTTCTTGATCCCATCCGGGCTCCTTCAAATCGATCGCACTTCCAGTCAAAATATCGATAACTTGGGTAGCATTCAAAGCCGGATTGCTATCCCAAACCTTCGACAACATCCCCGCCGCAATCGCCGCCGAGGAAGAAGTTCCAGCCATTTGACCGACATCATCACCAACCGTAGATAATGTAGGATTGTCGATCGAACCACCGGGCACTAAAATATCCAAACCATAGCCGTAACTCGAATAATCCGATCGCCCAAATCCATCCGACGAACCAACCGTGATAATATTGTCAAACTCCTGAGAAGATTGACCCAAAACCGACATCACACCGCCGTCATTACCCGCCGCTACAACTAACAGCACCCCATTTTGACGCGCATTTTCCAATGCAGCACGTTCTCGGTTCGTAAATTCGTAGCGAGTAGTAATGCTACCGTCAGCATTCTTTTGAGTTAAATCGAGCGGCAGAAGTGCGATCGCATTCTTCTTCTTTTGCGCCTTCGCTTCAGTCACAAAATCAGTCAAAGCTAAATCCCATTCCCCAGAACCAATTGCCCGACTTAGATAAACATTCGCTTGATCGTTGTAGCCATCAATGCCTTTATCATTGCCTTGAATTGCACTTACCAAACCCCAGCTAAATGTGCCGTGTTCGTTCCCTTCTCCAGCATTTAACAACGGATTGCTGTCTTTGTCGATGCGATCGCGCCCCATAGTCACTTTAGAGTAATCCAAATCGGGATTCTTCGCAGCAAACCCAGTATCGATGATGCCAACAAAAGTGCGATCGACCGTTGGCGGCACACTAATCGGAATAATAGGCGCTTCAGTCTCCGGTGGTTGTTCAATCTTAGGCGGTTCAGGGGCGGTTTTAGGCGGTTCCACCGGTGGTATTCGAGGGGAGATCGGCAGTATTGTTACAGGTGGTTCTATCACCACAGGAGGCATTACAGGAACTGGTTGTCTTGGATCGATCGGTGGAGTTACAACCGGTGGAGTTACAGCAACTGGTGGAGTTACAACCGGTGGAGTTACAACTGGCGGAGTTACAACTGGCGGAGTTACAACTGGCGGAGTTACAACCGGTGGAGTTACAACCGGTGGAGTTACAGCAACTGGTGGAGTTACAACTGGCGGAGTTACAACTGGCGGAGTTACAGCAACCGGTGGCGTTACAACTGGCGGAGTTACAGCAATCGGTGGAGTGACAACTGGCGGAGTTACAGCAATCGGTGGAGTGACAACTGGCGGAGTTACAGCAATCGGTGGCGTTACAACTGGCGGCGTTACAGCAATCGGTGGCGCTACAACTGGCGGCGTTACAGCAATTGGTGGAGTTACAGCAATTGGCGGTGTTACAGCAATTGGTGGTGTTACAGCAACTGGCAGCTTTGATTTGGCATAATCGATCAATTTTTTGCCACCATCAAGCTTAGTCCAATCCTTAGCTGGAGCGATCACTTTGTCGATCGACACAGCCTTACCCGTCGCACCCGTCAAATTGAAAACCAAATCGTTGTAATCTTTATCCGAACCTTGATCGACTCGCTGATCTTCCATCGCAAATGCCTTACCATTGCCAGTCACATCTGCTATTTGACCGTACAAAAAAGCATCATTTGGATTAGTGCTAGATAAGGACAACAACGGGCGTTTGTCACCGCCAGCACCAGGATCGTTAAAGACATCTCGCACAGTACCATTTGGCACCAACATCACCGCAAAAGCCTCTCCCGGTTTCATTGCAAATGTTTTCGCGCCGCTGTACTGTCCTTCGTTATAATTTCCCTCTCCTAAAATGCCGTTAAATAGTGGATTTGCACCTTCTGTGGAGTCAGAAATTACGACGTGGCCGAATAAAGAATTGCTCAAAGCTCGTCTTGCTGCTTCTTTGATAAATTCCTCAGAACCAGGATCGAATTTCTCCATTCCCTGCACGCTAAAAATGGCAACTTCACCTGTATAATTGCCGCCGTCGTGCAACCAATCAAAGCCAACTTGACCAGTTGAATCGGGAGTGAAAAAACCCGAAGTAACGCCTAAACCTGTCAGCGGATCGACTTTCCCGTCTGGTGTTAAACTAACTTGATAATTTGTATCGCCCGAAGGTGCAGAAATTTTGAGTGCATAATTTGTTGCACCCAAATTATCGATGCTAAAAGTGCCTGAATTTGTGCCGTTGGTTTCGATGTCTTTGACGACTTTTCCCTGAGTGTCGAGAAGCTGCATCCCAACAATGGAACTAAATCCTTCAGCCGTAACTCGAAAACTACCGGGATTGAGTCGATTGAAGCGATAGGTATCGATGGGGTCAGTTTTACCCGCAAAGTCGATCGAGATATAGTTGTCGCTTAAATTGCCGATCGATATATTAGACATGGTGCACCTTGATTAATCAGATAATTTGGGCTGACATTTACTTATCTGGAGTGCGCCGGAGTTTTTATGCGAAGTTTCTGTTTTTGTAATATAACTTTACACAAGGTGTGGGTCAAACTCGCTAAACTTCCGCCGCTACTTATCTATCTGGAGTGCGTCGGAGTTTTTATGCGAAGTTTTTGTTTTTGTAATATAACTTTACATAGAAGGTGCGATCGTGAGCCCAGAAACCGGGTTTTTTACGGAAATAGTTCGTTACAGCCCGCAAATTTGGTAAAAAACCCGGTTTCTTTGTCGGAGTGCTGAGATCGAGAAACCGGGTTTTTTTAGGAAAATAGTTCGTTACAGCCCGCAAATTTCATAAAAAACCCGGTTTCTTTAATCGGAGTGTGTCCAGGATTGCATTAAAAAATCTCCCCAACAATCATCCCCGCCAATATCACAAATCCCACCCACACATTTTGGCGAAAGATTTGACCGTAAACAGGATTCGGAATATCCGCTTTCCGCAGTTGACTGTACTGCAAAAACCACAGAATAGCCGCGCCACAAATTGCCACCCAAAAACCAATATGCAAGTGCAGATTAATTCCCATTGCTGCTAATAAACCAACTGTAGCTACAAAGAAAAAACCCACAGCATTAGTTACGTTATCCCCGAAAAAAATAGCGCTGGAATTTACGCCCACACGCAAGTCATCTTCCTTGTCGCTCATCGCGTAAACTGTATCAAATCCCATCGTCCAACATACGACTGCGCCCCACAACAACCAAGTTGCTAATTCCAATTTTCCAACGGCGGCACTCCAACTAATTAAAACTGCAAATCCCCAGGCAATTGATAACACTAATTGCGGCACTGGAAAGAATCTTTTTGCTAGCGGATAGCAGATGATTACTGGTACGGCGGCGACACACAGCCAGAAACTTAAAGGATTGAGATAAAATGCGAGAATCGCGGCGCAAGCAAAGGAAATTAAGGCAACTCCGATCGCAGTTTGCACTTTTAGGGCGCGAGATGCAAGGGGGCGCGATCGCGTTCTTTCGACTTCCGGATCGATATCGCGATCCCACAAGTCGTTAATCACGCATCCCGCCGCACTCGTGGCTAAGGTGCCCAACACAATCACGCCCACCAATGCTGCGGGCGGTGTACCGTGAGTGGCCAAAAAAACGGCCCACAGGGCTGGAATCATTAAAATTAGCCTTCCTGCTGGCTTGTCCCATCTCAAAAGCCGGATGATAGTAAGTAGTGTAGATTCGGTTTGGCGATCGGGCTCTATAAGCATTTTAATTCTAGATTTTAGACTTTTAGCTCTAAATTCTATCAAATTTTAGGCAAAATCACCTACTATAGCGGTTCTAAAAAAAGTGATGTATGGCAGTCCTAAATCAGTTGTGTAATTCTTGTAGGGGCAACCCCCCGTGGTTGCCCTCTTACGCTGGGGGTAGGCACGGGGGCACTACCCCTACATATGTACAAATGATTTAGGATTGCTATATGTCCCAATGCCCAATGCCCGATGCCCGATGCCCGATGCCCGATGCCCTAATTCCCGATTTTTGCTAATTTAATATCGCGCTTAACTGGATTCATGAAATAATCATAAATATCTGTCAACCCCGATACACTCCTATGGTTAATTCACTTGCTGCTGCGGAGTCAAATCGTATTATTGCCGCGATTGATATGGGTACTAACTCGTTTCACATGGTGGTGGCGCGGATCGATCCAAAATTGCCTGCATTTACGATTATTGCTAGAGAAAAAGATACGGTTCGGTTGGGTGATTGTGAACTGAAAACAGGGTGTTTGAAGTCAGAAGTGATGGAAAGGGCGATCGCAACTTTGCGCCGTTTTCAAGATATTGCTAAAACTTTCAATGCTGAACAAGTCATCGCTGTGGCTACGAGTGCGGTTCGAGAAGCCCCTAACGGGCGCGAGTTTCTCAAACGAGTTGCTGATGACTTAGACTTAAATGTTAGCTTAATTTCCGGTCAAGAAGAAGCGCGGAGGATTTATCTGGGTGTACTTTCGGGAATGGAATTCAACAATCAATCCCAGGTAATCATTGACATTGGGGGCGGTTCTACTGAACTAATTTTAGGAGATAGTTCAGAACCTCTCTGTCTCACCAGTACCAAAATTGGTGCGGTGCGCCTGACTGGAGAATTCGTCAAAACTGACCCAATTAGCAAAGAAGAGTTTGCCTATTTGCAAGCTTATATTCGGATTGCGCTGGAAAGACCGATCGACGAATTGCGATCGCAATTCAAGATAGACGAACATCTGCGCTTGATTGGCACTGCTGGAACCATCGAAACTCTGGCTGCAATTAACGCTCGCGAAAAGTTGGGAACTGTTCCGAGTCCGCTGGCTGGATATCAGCTAAGTTTAAAAGATTTGCGCGATTTAGTCAATCGTTTCCGCAAACTTTCTTACTCGGAAAGGCTAGCAATTCCGGGAATGTCGGACAAGCGGGCGGAAATTATTCTGGCCGGGGCTTTGATTTTGCAGGAAGCGATGACGCTATTGGGGATGGAATTTCTCACTGTGTGCGATCGATCTTTGAGAGAAGGCGTCATTGTTGACTGGATGCTGTCTCGCGGTTTAATTGAAAACCGTTTACGCTATCAAGGTTCAATCCGTCAGCGCAGCGTTCTACATATGGCCCAAAAATATCAAGTCAATTTAGAACAAAGCGAAAGAACCGCAGAATTTGCGCTGAATTTGTTCGACCAAACTCAAGGAATTCTGCACAATTGGGGAACCGAAGAACGAGAATTATTGTGGGCGGCAGCGATTTTACACAACTCCGGTTTATATGTCAGTCATTCGGCGCACCACAAGCATTCTTACTATCTAATTCGTAATGGTGAGTTATTGGGATATACTGAAACTGAGATTGAAGTAATTGCCAATATAGCTCGCTATCACCGCAAAAATTCTCCGAAAAAGAAACACGAAAATTTTGTGATTCTCCCGAAGAAATACCGGGAAGTCGTTAGTAAGCTGCATCCATTTCTGCGATTGGCTGTGGCTTTGGATAGACGGCAGATTGGCGCAATTTCTGATTTTAAATGCGAACACCGCCCGGAAGTTCGAGAGTTTCACTTGCGGCTGCAACCGCTCAATCCAGGTGATGATTGCGCTCTAGAACTCTGGAGTTTGGATTATAAAAAGCCTGCTTTTGAATATGAGTATAATCTGAAATTAGTGGCAACTTTAGAACCGACTCTGGTTCCAATTTAAATACCAGCCAGAACAACGGTAGGGTGCGCAGTGCGCACCTTACGCATATAGAGAACGAGAATCATCTAAAATATTTGGATCATCGATCGCCAATTCCAGCATAAAATACAACAATGTCAAATCCCTTGCTTTCCCTCAACTACGAACCCGCCCTCGAATCCCTCGGTGGCGACTACTTCGATGAAGTTCCGGCGGCCGATTTTCCCCAGCATATCCTCCGCTTCCGCAATGACAAATTATTGCCAACATTGGGTTTAGATCCAGCACAAGTAACCGATGAAGATTTTACCCAAGCATTCGGCGAATTTCACTGCGTCCGTCCCTTCCTCGCACTCCGGTACCACGGCTATCAATTCAACGAATATAACCCCAATTTAGGCGACGGTAGAGGCTTTTTGTACGGTCAAGTTCGCGGTACTGACGGCAGACTTTATGACTTTGGCACAAAAGGCTCCGGCCGCACTCCCTATTCGCGGTCTGCTGATGGTAGACTCACTCTCAAAGGTGGAGTTCGCGAAGTTTTGGCGGCTGAGGCTTTGCACCGATTGGGGGTGAATACTTCCCGCTGTTTTAGCTTAGTTGAAACTGGGGATGCTTTGTGGCGGGGTGATGAACCTTCTCCAACGCGATCGTCTGTAATGGTGCGTTTTAGTCATTCTCACATCCGATTTGGTACTTTTGAAAGGTTACATTACTTACGCCGCCCGGATTTGATTGCCAAACTTTTGGATTTTGTGATTGAATATTACTATCCTGAATTGCATTTGAAAGCAAGTAATACTGATATTTCTCAAGCTGAAAAATATGCGCTATTTTATGGTGATTTAGTCAAGAAGGTGGCGGAATTAGTTGCTCAGTGGATGGCGGCAGGATTCTGTCATGCTGTGCTGAATACTGATAATATGTCGATTACTGGTGAAAGTTTTGATTACGGGCCTTTTGCTTTTATCCCAACTTATGATCCTAAGTTTACAGCAGCTTATTTTGACCATTATGGTCTCTATTGTTACGGAAATCAACCGTTTGTTTGTAAGGGTAATTTGG
>CASBQF010000346.1 GCA_949127775.1 Oscillatoriales cyanobacterium PMM_0080 | reverse complement strand
TATGTAGGGTGAGCCATGCGCACCTTAACGACTATTGACAACGCCAAAACGCCTGCGCGCTCGAACTTTCGACATCCGCACAGGCCTAACAATATTTGATACAGCCCTCTGGCTAGCAGAAAAATTTAGAATCGGGAACCGCAAATAGACTCAACAATAGCAACTGGCTTATCTCTATTCTTTTCTCGGCAAATCAGAATTTGAGCCAAACGCTGCTCGGAATAATACCCATTAGCCATCCAGCCGATGGGTGCGCCGGCGATCGCGCCGACTGCTATACCAGTGATGAGACTCAAAACAAGATGCTTTCTGGCGATCGGCTTTTGTTCCATAAAATTTTATCCTAATGCTTACCCTTAGCAAGGGTAGCAAAAATAAAAGTTACTTTCTTCCTCCTATTTACTTATTTCCTAAGTAGTAACCCATACTAAGTAGGGTGCGCAATGCGCACCTTACTTAGTATGGTGCGGCATTTTATGCTAAATCAAATAGCAAAATCTCCGCATCTTCCGCAGCTTCAATCACCAACTCAGTCTCATCGCTAATCGCCGCACCGTCACCTTTTTCTAAAGTCAAACCATTGAGCAAAACAGCACCGCGAGCCACTTGTACCCAAGCATGGCGATTGGGCTGCAAAGCATGAGAAACTTGCGAGTTTTTATCCAAAACCGTCGCATACAAATCGACATCTTGATGCACTTTCACAGCACCATCTCTGGCATCTCGCGCCGCCACTAAGCGCAGTTTGCCGTGCCTTTCTGCTACCGAAAACTCCCGCTGTTCGTAACTCGGCGCCAAGCCATTGGTATCGGGCAAAAGCCAGATTTGTAGCAAATGAACTGGGTCAGTTTGCGATTGATTGAACTCGCTGTGCTGGATGCCCGTACCTGCACTCATCCGCTGCACTTCACTGGGTTTAATTACTGCACCAGTTCCCAAACTGTCTTTGTGTTCTAATGCTCCTTCCAGCACATAGGTGATGATTTCCATGTCGCTGTGCCCGTGAGTGCCGAAACCTTTGCCCGGGCTAATGACATCCTCATTAATTACCCGCAAAGAGCGAAAGTTCATCTGGTTGCGATCGTAATAATCGGCAAACGAAAATGTGTGGTAACTGTCCAGCCAACCACGATTAGCGTGTCCTCTTGCTGCACTCTTTCTGACGGTAATCATTTTTGCATCCTCAGTGAAATTTATCGGGTGTTTCTGAGATATCTATACTTTAAACCAAGTCAAGCTATGATGGGAAGTACGCACTTAAAAGTGCGGTAGTTACCAAAAAGATACTATGCAGGTTAAAGACGTAAAGGTCGATCGGGCAAATTGCCCAGTAGAGAGAACTTTAGAGGTGATTGGCGGGCGCTGGAAAGTCTTAATTCTGCGGGAGTTGTTTCAAGGAGTTAAGCGTTTTAACGAGCTGCAACGAGCTGTCAACGGCATTACTCAAAAAATGCTGACGCAGCAGTTGCGGGAGATGGAGTCAGACGGGATTGTACACCGAGAAATTTATCTGCAAGTTCCGCCGAAAGTTGAATATTCGCTAACGCCTTTAGGCGAAAGTCTCAAACCGATTATTGATACTATGCACGAATGGGGAATTAAGCATATTAACTATAGTTGAGTTTATTTATGTATAATTACTTTCCTATTTCTAATCACAGATTATATGATTTCTGGTAAAATAACCGTTATCAAGTTTGATCGTTCGGACTTTAAGTAGGTCATTGGAAACAAACAATAGTATCTGGTAGGGGCGGGTTTAGCCCAGAATCCATGATACAAGCCAGTTGATCGAGGCAAAACCCGCCCTCCCCATCTAATATTTATTTGTACCCACCTACTTAGTCCTCTAAGTTGGAAGAGGACTGAAGTCCTCACTACAAACCTGTCAGGGCGATGCTTTTTCTATCTTCGGACTGATGGCAATTTTTCTAGTTAGTCCAATAATAATAATATGAACAAAATAGAGCGTCTTGCCACTCTCAACCGCATTCGCAAACTCAGCCGCCTGATGGATACCGCCATTGGCATCCCCGGCACTAAATTTCGCATTGGTTTAGATCCCATTATCGGTTTAGTTCCAGGTGCTGGGGATATAGTAGATACGGCGTTTTCGGCATACCTAATTTACTTAGCAACTCAATTCAATATCCCCCAAAAAACTCTAGGTAAAATGATTTATAATATCAGTCTGGAAGCAGTTATTGGTTCAGTGCCTTTAATCGGAGATATCTTCGATGCTTTTTATAAGTCAAACATGAGAAATCTGGCGCTTTTGGAAGCGCACATCGAAGCAGAGGAACCGGAATTAGCGGCAGTTGCAGAACCTATTCATGAATCGATTAAACTCTAGGTTTGTAGTGAGGACTTTAGTCCGCATCTATGAAGGACTAAAGTCCTCACTACGAACCTTTTTCAAGATTGTAATAATGAGTTTAGTCCTTAGATTTTCAGAAGGACTAAAGTCCTCACTACGAACCTTTTTCAAGATCATGGGAAAGTTCGCCTCTACAAAAATCTATGAAAGCATTAACATCTGCTTCTTTAGTATTAAAAGCTGTTACCAGTCTGACAGTAGATTTATCCCAGCGATAAAATTGAAAACCATGACTCAAAGCTGCTGCAATCACCGATTCTGGAAGCTGCATAAAAATCTCGTTAGCTTCGACAGGATGGCAAAACTTAACTCCCTCAACTCCCGCTAAACCTCCGGCTAATTTAGCTGCCATCTTATTTGCATGATCCGCATTTGTTAGCCACAAATCATCCGTTAGATATGCTTCCAACTGCGCTGACAAAAACCGCATTTTGGAGAACAGATGCCCGCTGCGCTTGCGGTAAAATGGGAAACTTTTTGCCAATTCTTGATTAAAAAATACTACAGCTTCCGCAGCCATCGCGCCGTTTTTTGTGGCTCCAAATGAGAGGATATCTACACCTGCGCGCCAAGTGATATCCGCAGGGGAACAGCCCAAGCTATCAACTGCGTTAGCAAAGCGAGCTCCGTCCATGTGCAGGTGCAAATTGTGGCTGCGCACAACCTCCGAAATCTGGGCAATTTCCGCTGGATTGTAGACAGTGCCGGCTTCTGTGGCTTGAGTAATACTCACGGCTGCGGGCTGTACGTGGTGGACGATTCCTCTGCCCGCGCGATCGACTATTTCACCTAAAGTCTCTGCCTTAATCTTAGCATGATTTCCTGTTAATGTTACTAACTTTGCGCCGCCAGTAAAAAACTCCGGTGCGCCGCATTCATCCAGATTAATATGAGATTCTGCGTGACAGTAAACAGCGCCGTAGGGAGGAGTCATCACCGCCAGGGCTAGAGCATTAGCAGCGGAACCGGTTGCAACAGGAAAAACAGTCACCGATGTCTCGAACAAATCGGAGAATTTAACTTGCAAACGCTCAGTGTATTCATCATCTCCATAGGACATAACTGCACCGCAATTAGCCGCTGCAATCGCAGTCATAATCTCCGGTGAAACCCCGGTTGCATTGTCGCTACAAAAATTCATTATAATAACTCGCAAACACAATCTATAATATAACTCAACACTCAAGCATTAAACTCAAGAGGAACTATGGCAGAATACCGCCAAGTAGAATACCGCATCGGTAAAGACGGCAAAATTACCGAAACTGTTCTCAACGCCACTGGTTCGAGTTGCACCGAAACTACCGCCGGAGTTGAAAAAGCCCTGGGAAAAGTAGAATCTCAAGAATTGCTGCCAGAATACTACCAAGGTGAAGAAAATTTGACCGTTGAACAAACGCAGACTTTAAAACAAGTTTAGAAAAATTAACAATGTTCTATCTTCTCGATGCCATAGTTGATGTCACAACAGTGCCTGCCTTCAGTATCGCCCTTGCTGTCGGGGGCATTTTTCTAATTTTAGTCTACGCTTATGCTGCATCGGAGGCGGGAGATGCGATCGACTTTAAGTATGATACAGTTCTACGCGATCGGATGAATCAGCTAGACATACCCGATTGGCAAGATTTAGCCACTAAATCTGGCTTAACTCGCTTCGGGGTGCGCTTAGTGCGGCAGGGAGACGTGGGAAAACTCACCATAGACCAACTGAGGCGGCTGGCAACAGTGCTGAATTTGAATTTTCAAGAGTTCGATCGTACTCTTAGCGCGCTCCCCCTACCGCCGACAATCACCACTAATCCCACCGAAATTGAAGAATTAAAGCAGCAATGTTTCCGGCTGCGCGATGAATTGCAGCAGCAAAAAACTCAACTAACCGATGATTTTCGTCGTGCTACCTTTGAACAGTTGCAAACTTTGTTAACTAGCTATCCCGCCGCCCGAAAAATGGCAGAAGCTAAGCCGGAGATGCGTGCCAAAAATCTTTCGGCTCTTTTTACCCCCTTAGAAAATCTCTTGTCAAGTTGGAATTTTGAAGCGATTGGTTTAACTTGGGAGCAAGTGGCTTATAATGCACAGTTGCACCAGCCCGATGTTGGAGACATAACAGAAGGAGAATTAGTTTACGTTAGATTTGTTGGCTATCGAGATGGAGAGCGAATTCTGGCTCCAGCTAAAGTCAGTCGCACACTTCCAGCGGGAATCAATAATTAAATTTAAAATCTAAAATCAACATGACTACAGTTGCAATTGATTTCGGCACCAGCAACACGGTTGTTTGCATTCTTAACCCGGATACGCAAACGCCTGAAACTTTGAGATTGGGCGAGATGTCTCGGATTTTCAAAACAAATAAGTCGAGCCCAGATGTTCGAGAAATACCTGTAGTCCCGACTTTGGTATTTGTCAAAAATGCCGGAGATTTGGTATTAGGAGAAAAAGTCCGATTTGGGCGTTTGGGACAATCCCAGCCCGATCGTTTTTTCAAAGCTTTTAAGCGCGACATGGCTACCGATTTTCAGCCCCCCGCTCGCAATCTAGACGGCGAAACTTATACGGCTGAATCAATAGCGTCACAGTTTATCCAGACTATTTGGAAACAATTATATCAGCAAAATATACATCCAGATAAAGTAATTTTTACTGTGCCAGTCGGAGCATTTGAGCGATATTTGGATTGGTTTTGCGACTTGGCAGAAAATCTGGGAATTGCAGAAGTTCAGCTAATAGATGAATCCACAGCCGCCGCCTTGGGATATGCAGTAAAACGTCCCGGCTCTTTAGTTTTAGTAGTCGATTTTGGTGGCGGCACTTTAGATATAAGTTTAGTCCGCACAGCACCTGCTTCCTCAATCAAAAATCGCCAGTCGAAAACTCCCAATTTAATGCGGGCGGAAGTATTAGCAAAATCAGATGCTTATGTCGGTGGCGAAGATATTGACATTTGGATTGTCGAAGATTATTTGCAGCAGATTAATTCGTCGCGGGCAGAAGTCGGGCCAGTTGGCTGGCAAAACTTATTAGAAATAGCAGAAAAGTTAAAAATTCAACTTTCTCAAGTTGATGAGGTGAAGGAAAGTTGGTTTGATGATGAAAATTTTATGTCTTATGACTTGCAACTAAATCGAGAGAAGCTTGGGGATATTTTGGAATCTCGGCAGTTGTTAGAACAGTTGCGAGAAGCTTTAGATGAAGTGTTGAGTATTGCACTGGGAAAAGGTATCGGCAAAGTAGATATCGAACAGGTTTTGCTGGTTGGAGGAACTTCTTTGATTCCGGCTGTATCTAACTTAGTGGTTTCGTATTTTGGGCGGCAAAAAGTCAAAACTGATAAACCCTTTGAAGCTGTGGCGCACGGTGCTTTAGCCTTGACACAATTGGTGAGTGTTGACGATTATTTGCGTCATACCTATGCAATTCGTCTTTGGGAACCTTACGCTAAAGCTTATGCTTATTCGCCGATATTTAGCAAGGAAATGAAGTATCCTTGTGAAAGTTCCGAAGAGTTGACGCTGCAAGTGGCAATAGAAGGGCAAAGGGAAATTCGGCTAGATATTGGGGAAGTTGCTGAGGTATCGCAAGCGGAGGTTGTTTTTAATAAACAAGGGCAAATGACGAGCAGTTTTCTCAACAAACACAGCGATTTTCGCTCTCTAGAAAAGCACCATCAGGAGGTTTGTGTAGCTCATTTGAGTCCGCCGGGGGTGTTGGGGATTGACAGGGTTTCGGTGAGTTTTGAGGTGGATCAGAGGCGGGTTTTGTTGGCGACGGTGCGGGATTTGGTGACTGGTGAGGTGTTGGTGGAGAAAGGGGCGATCGCCAAACTGCAATAATGATACGATTGTGATTAAGATAAGATTCGGCGATTGAAATCGCTTCTTGTCAAACGAAGTCCGCCTCTGCGGACTGAAGAATATCGATTTAAATCAAGTTTATGCCGCCATGAAGAAGCAACAAAATAAATTCAGCCACCTGACGGCAATCGAAAGAATTTACCTGTCATTTCCGGCAAAAATTTTATTAGCCCAAAACTTGCTGCAAGGTAAAGTCTTAGACTTTGGGTGCGGCTTCGGCAGCGATGTTAAATTGTTGCAGCAAAAAGGCGTTGATATTGTAGGTTACGACTCTTATTATTTTCCAGAATTCCCCGAACATAAATTTGATACTATCATTTGCTTTTATGTTTTAAATGTTTTGTTCCCCGAAGAACAAGCAAATGTATTGATGGAAGTATCGCACCTGTTAAAACCCGGAGGTAAAGCGTATTTTGCAGTGAGAAGGGATATTAAAAAAGAAGGTTTTCGAGAACATTACGTCCACAAAAAACCTACTTATCAGTGCATTGTCAAACTTCCATTTAAATCGTCTCTCTTAAATGAGTCTTGCGAAATATACGAATATGTGCATTACAATCATCAAAGAAATTCAACTAATAACTGCATATTCTGCAATCCGCGCAAAAGCTTAACTTTACTAACAGAATCAGCGACAGCCTATGCGATATTTGACGGTTATCCTGCCAGTAAAGGTCATGTTTTAATTATCCCTAAGCGTCACACAGCGAATTATTTTGAACTGCCGTTTAGGGAACAATCGGCTTGCTGGTTTATGGCGAATAAAGTGCAAGAGATGTTAAATAAAGAGTTTCAGCCTGACGGTTTTAATGTGGGAATCAATATTAATAAACAGGCTGGGCAAAGTCGCAGTCACGCTGCTATTCATGTTATTCCCCGCTACAACGGCGATGCGGCAGGGAATAAAGGTGGCATTAGGTATGTGATTCCCAAGAGTCCAAATAAAAGTTAGGAAATTGTGAAAGTAATTATTTTTAGTCGTAGAGAAAAGGGAGAGAGAATAAATAGATTTATAATTTTTGTAAGGATTGTTATATTTGAGCAAACGGCGAGCAAAATAGAGTTAAAATGTGTTTGCTAAGTCTAAAACTACACATTAGCAGTAATTTGGTGCTCTGTTTATGTCTAAGCGCAAAAAGCAAGAATGGCTCAAGGAAACCTTAGAGCTCAAAGAGAATCATAACTGGAAATCCAAACCTGGAACTCGCATCTTTGTCGCAGGAAGAGGAGCAGTCCGCTTTGATGTCCCCGATGATTGGCATTTTGAACCAGATACAAAGTCGTTCCGATTTACGGACAAAAAGCCGCCAGATGATGATTGTGGTTTAGAAGTTTCGTTTAATTTACTTCCTCCCGGAAATTGGGCAGATTTTCCGTTGGCTCCGCTATTAAAAAAGGTGGCGGAGGAAGACAGTCGGAATCCGTTTGATATGGGAGAAATTATCCAATTGAAGCGGCAAACTGCTCGGATTGTTTGGACTCAATTCAAATTTATCGACCCTCCAGAACAGCGGGAAGCTTATTCGCGAATCTGTGTGGGATTGGGTTCTAATGTTCAGTGTTTGATTACGTTTGATTACTGGGTTGATGATGCTGAACGTTTGAATCCTGTCTGGGATACGGTGATGGATTCGCTGGTTTTGGGTTTGTTTATTAGTGACCCTAGAACGGGTTTTGCACGTCCAGATTAGATATGTGGAGAGTTTGAAATCGTGGGTGTTGTGGGTGGAAATACCCGACTTTTTGAAGAAGTCGGGGTTCTAAATCTCTCAGCTATTCATCGTGTAGTAAACAGCGAGATAAAATTATTATGAAAGCTCGATCCTCTTCGAGGGCTGCGCTAACGCACAAATACCGTACAATAATCCCACCATCCCGCATCTACCAAGCCCCCAGCCCATGCTTTGCGATTACCTAGTACAAATCCTCACCGCCCGCGTCTACGATGTAGCCCAAGAAACTCCCTTAGAAGTAGCCCCCAATCTATCAACGCGACTCAACAATAAACTGCTACTGAAGCGAGAGGATATGCAGTCGGTGTTTTCATTCAAACTGCGGGGTGCGTATAACAAAATGGCGCAACTTTCGCCGGAGTTGCTAGCACAAGGTGTCATTGCAGCTTCCGCCGGCAATCACGCCCAAGGAGTTGCCCTCGCCGCCCGCCACCTGGGAACTCGCGCGGTCATAGTCATGCCTGTAACGACGCCGCAGGTGAAGGTAAAAGCGGTGATAGCGCGAGGTGGAGAGGTGGTTTTGCATGGTGATACCTACGATGATGCCTACGCCTTTGCGCGCCAATTAGAGGCGGAAAAAAACTTAACTTTTATTCACCCTTTTGATGACCCATACGTGATTGCGGGGCAGGGTACGATCGGCATGGAAATCCTCCGGCAACATCAAAAACCGATTCACGCGATTTTTGTGGCAATTGGTGGCGGGGGATTGATTTCGGGAATTGCAGCTTATATCAAGCGGTTGCGGCCGGAAATTAAGATTATTGGCGTGGAACCGATCGACTCTGATGCAATGAATCAATCGCTGAAAGCGGGTAAACGGGTGCGGTTGTCGCAGGTGGGTTTATTTGCTGACGGCGTTGCGGTGCGGGAAGTTGGGGAGGAAACTTTTCGGCTTTGTCAGGAGTATGTGGATGAGATTATTTTGGTGGATACGGATGATGTTTGTGCGGCGATTAAGGATGTTTTTGAGGATACGCGATCGATCTTAGAACCTGCTGGCGCTTTGGCAATTGCAGGTGCGAAGGCTTATGTGGAACGGGAACAAATCGAAGCACAAACGTTAATTGCGGTGGCTTGCGGCGCGAACATGAATTTTGATCGTCTGCGTTTTGTAGCAGAAAGAGCGGAGTTTGGTGAACGTCGGGAAGCAATTTTTGCAGTCACAATTCCCGAACAACCGGGAAGTCTTCGCAGGTTTTGCGAATGTTTGGGTAAGCGCAACTTGACTGAATTTAGCTATCGAATTGCGGATGAAACAGCAGCACATATTTTCATTGGCGTGCAAATCCAAAACCGCGCTGATGCGGCTAAATTAGCGGCAAGTTTTGAAGATTGTGGCTTTAAAACTTTGGATTTAACTGATGATGAATTAACTAAGTTGCACTTGCGGCATATGGTTGGCGGCCGTTCTCTGCTAGCAAATCACGAACTGTTTTACCGCTTTGAATTTCCCGAACGTCCGGGTGCGTTGATGAAATTTGTGGGTTCGATGAGTCCTAATTGGAATATCAGCGTTTTTCACTATCGGAATAACGGGGCTGATTACGGGCGAATTGTGGTGGGAATTCAAGTACCGCCGGATGAGATGCAGGAGTGGCAGGCTTTTCTTGATACGCTGGGCTATCAGTATGGGGATGAGAGTCAGAATCCGGCGTATAAGCTGTTTTTGGCGTAGGTTTGTCGGAAAGGGCGATCGCATATTTGTCGATCGTTTGCTACCTCTAAATTCTATCCGATCGCAAATTCCTGATTTCTTCGATGCTGAGTCCGGTTGTTTGACTGATGGTTTCGTCATCTAGGCGATCGAGCAATTGACGTGCGATCGCGAGTGTTGCTTCTTTTTTAGCTTCTTTTCGAGCTTGTTTCTCAGCATAGATTATAATTCCTTGTTGGTCGTAAATAAACATTTCTTGCCGTTCGATAGCCTCCAGTTCGTCAGGATTTAAATTGACTTGATTAGCTATGTCAAAAGCTTGATGAATCTCTGGAACGACATCCATTGTTTGTGGAATTTGTGTCAGCGTATTAGCATATTTCATGAAATAAATCCATTTATCCACCAGGGTTTCTAACTGTGATAATTCATTGGTAAATTTCGGGAGTTCGATAAACACTAACTCCATGTTATTGTCGGTATATCTCAGATTAGTTGTTTCTTCTTTGTAAACGAATCTAGAAATTACCCGATCGCTATTTTCAAACATCTCGAAATCAGTCAGTGTCAGTGCAATCACAGGTTGCAACATTCCGTAGCCTTGTCCTTTCTGTAATTGAGAAACATAGGTTTTTGCAGCGTTGTACAAAACTCTCTTTCCGAAAAACTCTACATTTAATACCTGCATTTCAATGATGACTAGAGTATCATCGGCGAGTCGGGCTTTCACGTCTAAGTAAGTATCTTTTAATCCTGTGATTTTTGGGGGTAAATTGGGATTAATAATTTCTAAGTCTTCTATGGTAGGATTGCCATCGTAAATCATGGCGTTGAGAAAGCTGATGAGTATGCCTTTGTTATCTGAAGAACCGAATATTTTTTTGAAGGCGTAGTCGGTTTTGGGGTTGATGAAGTTCATGGTGGGAATCTGGAATAACGATCGCTGTGTCGATTGTATCATCGGTGCGATCGAACTTGACGGGCGATCGTCGCTTGATGAGCTATCCTCACTATTGAGAGTCAGAAGCTCGATCGCGCTTTTCCAGATAGATGCGATCGACAGTACAATAAAGTTGAAAGTTACAAAAGGGAACAATGGCAGCACGCGATCGCTTTCATGAAGCCGTTAAGCTTGCCCTTCAGAAGGAAAATTGGGTGATTACGGACGATCCGCTGAGGCTAGAAACGGGTGGAGTAAAGTTTGAGATTGATTTGGGTGCAGAGCGTTTACTCGCAGCAGAAAGAGCCGGAGAAAAAATCGCCGTCGAAATCAAAACATTTTTGGGTGATTCCCCAATTACGGATTATCATGCAGCATTAGGACAGTTTCTGAATTATCGTCTTGCCTTAGAAATTAAGGAACCAGATCGCCAGCTTTATTTAGCAGTTCCTGTTGCGGTACATGAAGCTTTTTTTCAGCGGGAGTTTTTGCAAATCTCGGTAGAGCGGTATCAAGTTAACCGTATTGTTTACGATCCTGTTAATGAGGTGATTGTACAATGGATAAACTAGAAATGTATCGTGAGTCAATTCAAGCATTATTGACGGAATATGTGGTAACTCCAATTTCTCATGGTGCGATCGAATCGCAAACAATTTTTGATACGCAGCGGGATCATTATCAAGTTACGAATGTTGGTTGGGATGGGCATCGGCGGGTATATGGATGCGTGCTGCATTTGGATATTAAGGATGGCAAAATTTGGGTGCAGCAGAATACAACGGAGATGCACATCGCCCATGAGTTGGTAGCAATGGGTGTGGCGAAGGAGGATATTATCTTGGGCTTTCAAGCAATCTATATGCGCGAGTACACGGGGTTTGGGGTGGCTTAAGGATCGTTAAAAAATGTCACCAGCAGTGATTTCTTGACATACTATCTCAGCTAGATTATCCCACTGAGCGTCTGTTGTAGCTTCAAATTGAGCCTTCCACGCCCGTTCATTACTGATATCTTCTTCCGCCATTAAAATGCGGATCAACTCTCGTTTGTCGATCGCAGATAGTTGTCTAATGGTAGGGAGTAATTCTGTTAGTGTCATCGGTTGTTTTCCTGCGATGCGTCTATGTTAAGGGTAGCAGGTCAACGCAGTAATGGCAACTTCCAGGGGAGTTTCACAGAAAATGCCCAAAAATTGCTATAATAAAAAGTCTTAAAAACTTAACACTAAAGGCTGAGGTTAAGGTCGTGACAATAACTTCACAAGAAACGGATCTAGAAATTCAACAATTCCCGATTCTTCTGGGACAGGGAGGGGAAATTACCATTCCCCAGTTATTACAAGATTCTCTCAATGTTAATCAGGGAGATATGCTGGTGCTACTCCAAATAGGTAATTTGATTGTGCTTGCTCCCAAACAACCCCAAGTTCCCCAACTAATCGATCGAATTGCAACTATTATGGAAAGTCAAAATGTGGGGTTGACTGATTTATTGGCGGGTTTAGAAGCGGAGAGAGAGGCGATTTGGCAGGAGAAACAGTCTTGATGCGTAGGATCTTTGCAGACTCCAGTGTGTTAATTGCCGGATGCGGATCGCGAACTGGAGCTAGTCATGCTGTGCTGATAATGGCAGAAATAGGCCTTTTTAAGTTGGTCATATCTGACCAAGTTTTGGAGGAATGTGATCGGAATATACGCAAAAAAATACCTGCGGCTATGCCAATTTTTACAGAGTTGCTAGCTGCTATCAACCCCGAAATTCAACCCGATCCATCACTAGAAGAGTCATCGCAGTGGGCGGCTATTATTGAAGCTAAAGATACCCCGATTTTAGCGGCGGCTGTTCTGGCAAATGTCGATCGCCTGTTGAGCTTAAATACCAAAGATTTTACGGCTGAAGTTGCTGCACAAAGCGGGTTAATCATTCAAACTCCAGCAGAATTTGTTACAGAAATCCGAGAGATTGTAGGAAAAGGTTTATCATCAACGTGATTCGATCGTGATGAGTGACGAATAAGAAATGCGATCGCACTTAGTTTTGTTCGTAAGGGCGATCGCGCTTCGCACACCACGAATTATTCTGGTTTTATCCAACCTTTGACGATCGCCTTGCCAACATTGACATAGGGATTGTCTAAGAACTCTTCGATCGCAGCTTCACCGCCAGCCTGCAACGCACCAACTGCACGACGCTTGAAACTGGGGGTAGTTTCATCATTAACGTACTCAATTTTTTCAGGTTCAGTAACAGTTGGATTAGTTTTTTCCAACTGCTTGAGAAGTTTTTGAATCTCAGCCGCCGCTTCTGCTAGAGTTTTCTTGTTTTCAGATATAAGTTTATCTCCTATTTGATTGCCCTCTCCTTGAATGAAGTTGCCATCAAAACTACTCTTGTCGAATCTTGCAGAATAATTTGTCATTTTTTTACCTCATTAATTACTAGACTTTGTGTGATATTGTTTAATATCAAAACTGAACCAGTGCTTCACACAGCAATCCTCCTATAAAAGCCTACTTTTTTGAAGCTTTTTTGTTCAGGCATCACATCCTATTGTCAGTGCCCATGATAAATTGACCGCTAACAGTGCTGTTCAAGATAGACAACTCATAAGTTTTATTCTCTGATTTTTCAATAAGCTCATATATAGTGTTAATTTTCTCCTTGAGAGCGGTTTTATTCTTACCATCTGTCACAAAAAGGGTCTGATGACCGGAATTGAAAGTGAGTAACAATCCGTAGTGTTTTGGATTAGCAAAGTTCCAAATTACGCCTCCAATCGCAGCCAACATTAACACCGAACCTATTCCACTATTAGCAATACCGACAATTGACCCGACCAAAAGAAGGATAACTATAATGCCCCAAGGAATCGTTCCTATCTCTACCTCTCCTTCACTAAAACCTGTAATATTATGAGTTTGGTAGACATCATTTGAAAAACGCACAGTTCTTTTAGTTATGGTAATAGTTTTATCCTTCTCTAAAGTGATGCTCTGACTACTTCCCAGGGGATTTGGTGTTGCCATTGGTTATACCTGTAAAATGGATGCTTGAGATTCTGTGATGACACCCTTTTCAGCGCTCAAGCGCAAACCTAACCTAAAAGTTAATGTCCCTGATTATCTCTGCTAAAACCTTATTTTTTATACGATATACCAATCAGGGGAAAATAAAAGTTGGAAAAAGTTGGATCTTCCGAAAATTGGGTGCGAAGCCCAAAAAGTTGCAAAAAGTTGGAAAAAGTTGGTTATAGTAACTACAGCCATCTCACCAGCCCACCTATGGACATTCCTCAAACTGTGCAATTTGTCGATCGAGCTGTCTGCACCAAGACAGGCAAACATCTAAATAACTTGCAGCGGAAAATTATCGCGGGAATACTGAAGAATCAAAAGTATGCTGACGTTTCAGAAACTCATGGTTATAGCGCCCAGCACGTTAAAAAAGTCAGTCACGAGCTTTTGCAAATGTTATCTGAGGTGTTTGGCGAACAAGTTAAGAAAAGTAATCTTGAATCTGTTTTAGAAAGACATATACATCAGAATATAACAACTTTGGGTAATAATAATACTTTTAAAGATAGTAACAAAATTAGCTATATTAACAATTGTTCTAATCCCTCTACTCCTAGCCCAGATAAAAGTCAGCCCGAAACTCCTGACTTTCATGGCAATAATCGAGCTAATTTTGAAAAAATTGGTAAACTACGGCAGTTTGGCTTGAGCGATGAGCAAATTGCAGAGGTGTTAGAAGTACCCTTGGATGTGGTTCAGCAGGTGGAATTCGAGGAGTAAGTCTGTGCATAATTCCCAGAAACCGGGTTTCTTCCGAGATATTTCGCCACCCAACCCAAATTTTGTAAGAAACCCGGTTTCTTAGACTTTGCCTAGAAACCGAATTGGAGAATCAATTCGTTTATTTGTTATAATCATTGAAGGTTGGTTTATTGAAGTAAAATAAATTAGGAGAATCAATTGAAAATTAAAATTATTATCCACGAAGCAGAAGAAGGTGGATACTGGGCAGAAGTTCCTGCTATTCCTGGCTGTGCAACACAGGGAGATACCTTTGAGGAATTGCTGCAAAATCTCTATGAAGCAATCGCAGGTTGCCTTGTTGAAGTAAAATAAAATATCCCCACATATTTTAAGCTATGAACACACAACTCATTGAATCCTTAGTACAAATCATTCAGACACTTTCAGAAGAGGAGCAATTGCTAATAAAAGCAAAATTGTTTAGCAACATCCCCTATCCTTCAATTGTGGAAATAACGCAGTTAGCCCAAAGCGGAGGAGCCTTTCAATTCCTCCAAAACGAGCCTGATATTTACACCATTGAAGATGGAGAGCCAATTCAGTGAAGCTAAAAAAAGGAGCTATTGTTTTAGTTGAATTTCCCTTTACAGATTTGAGTCAGAAAAAGTTACGTCCGGCTTTAGTGCTGTGGGCAAGTTCAACCATAGATGAAATTACAATCTGCTTCATTTATTCGCAAAATCTCACTAGCCTAAGTCTAGATGAATTTGCTCTAAATGCTTCAGACCCAGAATTTGATAGCACGGGATTAAGAGTATCTTCTAAAGTTAGAGTGACTCGAATTGTCTGCCTTGAACAAAGATTAATATTGAGACGATTGGGCGAGTTAGGAAGTCAGCAAATGCAGCAATTGAATGCAACTCTAATACAAGCATTTCAATTAGTATAGTCTTGTTGATTCTCGCGTGCTTGCCGAAAGCGCTCCAAAATCCCTACAATAAAGGTTTCCCCATCAATCGGTGGAGTATGTTCGGAGACGGCGACAGCAGCATCTATCTTAACTCGTACAGATTCGATCCATTCCCGATCGCCCTGATCGTATTCATCCAACAATCGCAAGGCAACTTCCAGCACTTCTTGAGCCGATCGATATTTGCCAGTTTCTAGCTTAGTTTGGATGAATTGCTCTTGGCTGCTCGTCAGAGTAATACTCATATTAGTTCTTTACCCGTTTGCTCTTATTCTATCCCATTCATCAATTTTCGCGATCGCCAGCACCGATTGTGCGCGATCGACCTGAAATTGACCGTACCCCGATCTTTCCACCTATCCCACAACCAGCAATTCATTAAACTTATTTTTCAAATCCGACGATACCGTCAGCGGCTTGTAAACCTCACCCTCATAGAGTTTC
>CASBQF010000345.1 GCA_949127775.1 Oscillatoriales cyanobacterium PMM_0080 | reverse complement strand
AGTGGGGTGCGATCGCATTCGTGGCATCAGCACCAGCCTCCGCACCTTCTCCAGAGCCGATAAAGACTACAAAGTTCCTTTTAATATCCATGATGGCATTGACAGCACCATCTTAATTTTGAAACACCGGCTGAAAGCTAATGAACATCGTCCCGCGATTGAAGTCGTTACAGACTACGGGAATCTCCCGAAAATCGAATGTTTTCCTGGTCAACTTAATCAAGTTTTTATGAATTTGTTGGCGAATGCGATCGATGCCTTAGAAGAGTCAAGTCAAGGCCGCAGTTTTGCCGACATTGAAGCGAATCCTAACAGGATTGTGGTTCGCAGCGGTTTGGAGGGCGATCGGCATATCAAAATTACAATTGCCGATAACGGTGCGGGCATGACAGAATCTGTGAAACAACGGATTTTTGACCATTTGTTCACCACGAAGGCGGTAGGAAAAGGTACTGGGTTGGGATTGGCGATCGCCCGTCAGATTGTAGTAGAAAAACATGGCGGTGCGATCGAGGTGAATTCCGATCAGGGAAAGGGAACTGAATTTGCGATCGTGTTGCCGATTAGCGAACAAAAGTAGAAAGCATTCGTTATTCGTTATTCGTAATATCCAGTCAATTACCTTTAATAAAAATAGGTTAGTAGTGAGGACTTTAGTCCGCATCAATCAAAGGACTAAAGTCCTCACTACGAACCTACTTGATTGTGGCAACTCGCACGGTCGATCGCAAAATCGAACCGCGCCCCACAAGCCAGATTGCCAAAATCTTAACTATGCTAATCTAGGCAAGCAGCAATCCCTTTTCACCAAGGCGATTAACATAATTTCAAACAATTTATTTTATTGAGGAGCGGTGTATTCCATATGGCAAACCTGATCGGCACAGACGGCAACGACTTTATTCTAGGAACTCCGCAGGGCGATCGAATTCGCGGCTTAGATGGCGATGACACGCTCTCAGGTGGTCCAGGCGATGACACCATAGAGGGCGACGCCGGCAAGGATCAGCTTCTCGGAGGCGACGGCTCGGATTCGCTGTTTGGGGGTGAAGGTAATGACGAACTCATTGGCAACCAAGGGCGCGATTTTCTTTCCGGCGGAAACGCGGACGACTCGATTCGTGGCGGTTTGGGCAACGATACCCTTGAGGGCAACGATGGGTTAGACAGCTTGTTGGGAGACGCAGGGGACGACTTGCTTCGCGGCAACGGGGGCTTTGATATCATTGCCGGCGGTACTGGTAACGACACCCTCAGAGGGGATGACGGGGACGATTCTGTGTTCGGCAATGGTGATGATGACTTTCTCTACGGAGATGCCGGAAAAGATTCTCTCAACGGCGGTAGTGGCAGAGATCAACTGTTTGGCGGTGATGGCAATGACTACTTGAAAGGGGAAGATGGCGACGATACTTTGTACGGCAATGCCAACAACGATTCTCTGTTTGGAGACTCTGGAAACGACCAAATATTCGGTGGGAAGGGTGACGATACAGCTTTTGGCGGCCTCGGTGCCGATACGATTCGGGGCGATGAAGGCGATGACTCGTTGGTGGGAGATGAAGGTAATGACTTCCTGTTTGGGGGCAAAGGTAATGATGTCCTAGATGGTGGTTTTGCCGATGACTCGTTGGCGGGAGGTATCGGTGACGATACAATTTTGGGCGGTTTTGGTAATGACAATTTATTTGGGGCAGAGGGTAATGATTCTTTGATCGGAGGTGAGGGTTCGGATACTCTGACTGGCGGTGGTGGCAGTGATGTCTTTGGATTGGGAGCCGGCCCTGGCAGTGTGGCTTTAATTACTGATTACAATGAGGCGGAGGATTTCTTTGGACTCCCAAGTAATTTATCTTTTGGTAATTTGGTAGTTAGTCAAGGTAACGGTGCAAACCGCAGAGATACAGTAATTACGATCGACGGTAAGCTCTTAGCAATTTTGATAGACACTCCGTCGGCGCTGATTGATGCCAATGATTTTATATCTGTGACTGGCACGGCTACCCCCAGACCAACAACTACCACTACAACTACTACTACAACTACCACTACAACGCCGATCGGAACTCCGACTCCGGCAACAACTCCGACTCCGGCAACAACTCCGACTCCAGCCACAACTCCGACTCCAGCCACAACTCCGACTCCAGCCACAACTCCGACTCCGGCCACAACTCCGACTCCAGCCACAACTCCGACTCCGGCAACAACTCCGACTCCGGGTGCAAGTCCGACTCCGGGAGTAAGTCCGGGCCCGGTAACAAGTCCGACTCCGGGAACAACTCCAACTCCGGTAACGACTCCGACTCCGGCAACAACTCCGACTCCAGCAACAACTCCGACTCCAGCCACAACTCCGACTCCAGCAACCACTCCGACTCCGGGTGCTTCGAGGATTCCGCCTGCGCCGACTGTTAGCGCGCCTGATTTGCTGGTGTCAATTAGTTCGATCGTCCCGCGGTCAACTCCCGGACTCTTGCCATTGCCCGGCCAGACGCCGATGTTCCCGGGGGTGTCGAACCCGATACCCTTACCTCCGACACCTTTCGGGTTCTAGGGTGCGATCGATTCGGTTTCATTGTTCAGTTGCGAGTCAGGGAATTAACTCGCAACTGAAGACTCATACACTCATAGCTATTTCAGGCCTTGCGGATTCTCCGTCGAGTCTTCAGGTGACTCGGCCGGATCATCTTCTAGGGGAGATAATTGTTGGGCGTACCCCAAGATCGATCGAAGTTTCATGCGGTGGATGTAAGGCCAGCCGCCATTGGCTTCAATATTCCTGAGCAGTTTGTAAAGTGCTTGGCGGTTGTCAGGAAAAGACGCTTGGAACAAACCGTCCCGAATTTCCCGGTGCAAAGCTTCCAACGCCCGCAGCAAAGCCAAAAGCAGCACGCTGTCTCCCTGACAATTTTCGGCTAAAGTCCGAATCGCCTCTGTCAGCGATTGCATTTGAGATTGCAACTTTTCTGACTCTAAATTTTTGCCGTTGTCCATACCGCTGCTTCCTGTGAAATCTACGAGGCTTTTGTCCCCAGCCTTTTGGTGAGCAGACTAATCGAGCTAGTCGCGATCGCAATGACTGGGGCCATAAGCAACGTAGCTTAAGTAGGTTGACGATCGCAATATTAATTTGCAGTCCAAGTCAGGAAAAGAGCACCACCCGTCGTACGATGTGTATTGGGCTGCGATCGGAACATGATTGAAAAATCAAAAGTTCTTGCTTATTTTCACGGCGCACTAGCTCGATTTTTTGAGTCAATGCCGGTGTCCGTGAAGCGAGCAATCTGGATCTAAATGGTGCCCTAAACGCTGGCTAGTGCCTGCCGACGGGCAATTGTATTTTGCTCGAACTGCGGCTTTTTCTTAATATAATCCGATGTTGGATATTGAGGTTCGCAATGAAATATCGTGCTTTAATTGTTGCACTTTTAGCATTTTGCATGAGTGCATTGGTTGCCTGTTCTTCTGCTCCTGACTCGACGGTGGCGACTACCGAGTTGCTCACCTATGACGAGATTAGAGGTACTGGATTGGCGAATAACTGCCCTAGCTTGGCAGAAACTTCTCGGGGATCGATTCCCATTCAAGCTGGTGGCACATACAAACTGACTGGTATGTGTTTGCAGCCCACAACTTATTTTGTGAAAGAAGAACCAATAAACAAACGCCAAGAGGCGGAATTTGTGCCTGGTAAATTGCTGACACGGTTCACGTCGAGCATTGACCAAGTTCAAGGTACGCTCAAGGTTAGTGATGATGGGACTCTGACTTTTAAAGAAGAGGATGGCTTGGACTTTCAAGCAATTACGATTCAGTTACCTGGTGGAGAGCAAGTACCTTTCTTGTTCACCATTAAAGAGCTGGTAGCCAGTTCCGATCCGGGAGTTGTTGCTATCAATACTTCCACCGATTTGAGAGGTAATTTTAACGTTCCTTCTTACCGCAGCGCTGGTTTCCTAGACCCTAAAGGTCGCGGTGTATCGACTGGCTACGATAATGCTGTTGCCCTTCCGGCTACTGACAATTCTAAACTGAAACGGTCTAATGTTAAGCTGGCTGACACCCGCACCAAGGGTGGAAAAATTTCTCTTCAAGTTGCTAAAGTCAACAGCGCCACTGGCGAAGTTGGTGGCATTTTTGAGAGTATGCAGCCTTCTGATACTGATTTAGGAGCTAGACCTGCTCTGGACGTGAAAATTCGCGGTTTGTTCTACGCTCGCATTGAGCCTTCTGTATCGTAGAATTGGCTTTTTTGATCGATCCTCTGCGAGGGCTTTCCTACCCTTCGGGAACCCCTACGGGGAACGGATCGCTTCGCTAACGCCAACGAACTTGAGCAGTTTTTTGCCATAAATCTACTGCTCGTGATTCATTAGCCAACAGTCTTGGGCAATATCACTTAAGACTGTTGACTAATGACTAAATCTATGATTAAAGTGTTAAGGGTTACAAGTTATTAAATTAGGATTTTTAATTGATAAAAGTATTGCGTTAAAACGGCTTTGAGATTATACTGTAGTGTGAAAAAATCCCATAAAAATTATAATTTTTGTTTAATATTTTTTCCGAGGGCCCAGCCCGATTGCTCCACAGTTCCCAAGTTGAACTGGTGTGTCTGCTGTCACAGCACTCAAGTGTTAGGATTACACCAGCTCAAGATAATTTTTTTTAGACTAGGTTGGAAACAACTATATCTAAAGCAATGTCAGTCCTCTGCTCTATCAACCCTTATGCAAGTATGTCTACCACAACCCCGAACGAGCTAAAAAGCGAAAATCTGCAATTGTTGCGCGAGTACCAAGTTTCTCGATCGAATGAAGTCCGCAATCAGTTGGTGAAACTGAATATTGGACTGGTGAGAAAGGAAGTTTACCATTGGATCAACCAGTGCGCTGAAAACTACGACGATTTGCTGCAAGTGGGGTGTCTTGGGTTGATTAGGGCGATAGAGCGATTTGAAGTATCGAAGGGACACGCTTTTAGTTCCTTTGCAATTCCTTACATTCGGGGCGAAATTCAACACTACTTGCGAGACAAAAGCCCAGTGGTGAGAGTGCCCCGCCACTGGCTGTCCCTGGAACGCAAGTCTGTCGGAGCGATCAAGGATTTGCAGGTTCAGTTCAACCGCAAACCTACAGATGCTGAAGTCGCAGCAGTGCTTGAGGTTTCTGTGGAAGAATGGCGAGAAATTAAGTTGGCACATCTCAACAAATCGCCTCTAAGTTTGGACGCGCCGGTGCAAGATGAAGATCAGGGGGCGACAAGTCTGGGAGAATTGGTTCCCGATAGCAAGTATCGGAGTTTTCAGTTGGCGCAAGAGGATCAAATTCGCGTACAGCAAGCTTTGGCGATGTTGGAAAAACGGACTCGCGAGATATTGGAGTTTGTTTTTCTCTACGATTTGACACAGAAGGAAACGGCCGAACGCTTGGGTATTAGCGCGGTGACGGTTTCTCGGCGAGTTAAGAAGGGGCTGGATTTGCTGAAGGAAATTATGACGAAACAGCTTTAGACAGTTGACAGTTGACAGTTGACAGTTGACAGTTAACGGTTAACAGTTAACAGTTAACAGTCAACCGTTAACTGTCAACAGACTACTAAGGATCGCAAATTAAATAATTTACACTCTTGAAAGTGGGATGGGCGTCCCGCCCGTCCATAAAGAACGGGCGGGACGCCCATCCCACAAGAATCATAAAACTGTAAGTTATTT
>CASBQF010000344.1 GCA_949127775.1 Oscillatoriales cyanobacterium PMM_0080 | reverse complement strand
TGTCTGGTGGCTGCTTGCCACTTTCTGTCACAATGGCATCGGAGGATATTTATCAAGCTTTCTGGCGAGATGAATCGGACAAAGCTTTTTATCACGGTCATTCTTACACCGGAAATCCTTTAGCTTGTGCGGTGAGTGTAGCATCCTTGGAACTTTTGGAACAAAACCCAAATATGTATGAAGGGATGGAAAAACTGCACCGTCAATACCTGGATAAATGGCTGAGAGATCATCCTAAACTCGAACGGATTCGGACTTGCGGTACTATCGCAGCAATGGATGTAAAAACCGAAAGCGTTTTCGGTTATTTTAATGACATCGCGCCTGTATTGAAAGCTAGATTTCTGGAAGCGGGGTTTTTGCTCCGCCCCTTGGGAAATACGCTTTACTTGATGCCTCCCTATTGCATTTCTCCTGATGAACTCGAATCGATTTATCGAGTGATTCGTCAGGTTTTGGATACTTTGTAAACCCTTTAATTTTAGTAATGAATTTACCCAATTGGAACGATTTGGCTGATGACGCGCTGGCGGGGAAATGTCTTTCTCGCGAGCAATCTTTAGCTGTATTGCGGGCGCCGGATGAGGTTTTACTGGAACAACTAAACGCAGCTTATCGGGTGCGCCGCCACTACTGGGGAAATCGTGTCAGATTGCACTATTTGCTAAACGCTCAAAGTGGCCTTTGTCCTGAAGATTGCCATTATTGTTCTCAGTCGAAGATTTCTACTGCGGAAATAGAAAAGTATCCGCTTTTAGCTAAGGAAAAAATTCTGGATGCAGCCCAACGCGCCGCAGATTTAAAAGCTGGTACGTTTTGTTTGGTAATTTCTGGCCGCCAACCGAGTGCATCTACTTTCGATCGCGTTTTGGATGCTGTAGAAACCGTCAAGGCAAATCATAACCTAAAAATTTGCGCTTGTTTGGGATTGTTGACCGAGGAGCAAACTCACCGTTTGGCTAAGGCTGGAGTCGATCGCGTAAATCACAATCTCAACACCTCCGAATCTTACCACACCGACATCTGCACAACTCACACTTTTGGCGATCGCGTGGAAACAGTGGAAAACGTCAAAGCAGCCGGAATCACAACTTGTTCCGGCGGAATTTTGGGGATGGGCGAATCGGATGATGATGCGATCGATTTGGCGCTGTCCTTGCGAAATTTGGGCGTTACGAGCGTACCAGTCAACTTTTTCATTCCCATCCCCGGAACGCCCTTTGCGGACGTTAATCGCTTAAATCCGCGCCAATGTTTGCGAATTCTCTGCTTGTTCCGATTTTTGCTTCCCAGCCAAGAAATTCGGATTGCTGGGGGACGAGAGGTGCATTTGCGATCGTTACAACCTCTGGGACTTTACCCTGCTAATTCGATCTTTGTAGGCGATTATCTCACAACTCCCGGACAAAGCGCCAATCAAGATTGGGACATGATTCGAGATGCGGGATTTGCGATCGAATCCCCGGAACGTTCTATCTTAGAAGTTGATTCAAAAGATAATACGGCGGTTGAAACCGCGTCTACACAAACGATGTCCGCCTCCGCGGACTAAAGAATTTCACGCCAATTCTTCAACCCGCGCACCATCCGGGTTTTGTCAGTGTAGACGCGAATTCCATTCGCCCGGTCTTCTTGAATGAATCAATATTAAGTTATACAATAGGGGAAATTGTGGACAAACGCGAAGAAATTACGATCGCAGAATACCAGACAACTGCCGAATCTTTCCGAGAAGGAACATGGCATCACGACGTATCCCAAAATCGCGACGCACTAACCGCTGCAATGCCCTGCAATCCCGGTAAAATACTCGATATAGGATGCGGGCCAGGACGAGATTTAGTGGCATTCAAGAGCCAAGGGCATACAGTTGTAGGATTAGATGCAACTCCAGCTTTTGTAGAAATAGCAAAGAAGTTATCTGGCTGCGAAGTTTTGCAGCAATCTTTTCTGAATCTAGACTTACCAACCGCAGAATTTGACGGTATTTTCGCCAATGCTTCGATGATTCATATTCCCAGCGACAAAATGGTGAAAGTGCTCCAAGATTTGCACAAAGCCTTAGTGGTTGGCGGTGCAATTGTCATGTCAATGTGTCGGGGAAATTGGGAAGGATACGACGAGCGGCCGACAGGAAAACGCTATACTGCGGGATGGGAATATGAAACTTTAGCGCCTTGTTTAGAACAAGCAGGATTTGCCATTGTCAATCACTACTATCGCCCTCCCGGTTTGCCGCGCGAAGCTCAATCTTGGGTAGTAATCGTGGGCAAAAAAATCTAACGTAAATTGGAAATTGCGAATCTTTCCCCTCTCTTCCTCTGCGCCCTCTGCGCCCTCTGCGGTTAAAAAAAATCAATTCAAAAAATAACAGAGGATTGTTGTATACTGTTCCACAGTCAAAAAAACCAATTTCTGCACAAACTAAAACAAAATTAATATGACAGATAAATCCCACATCTTTTTAGCAGGTGCTAGTCGAGGCGTTGGCTTAGAAATCGCCAAATGTTTGGTAGCACAAAATGTACAAGTAACTGCACTTTTGCGATCGCCCGCGACGAACCGCACAGAATTAGAAGCAATGGGCATCAAAGTCATAACTGGCGATGCTTTGGACGCTGCGGCTGTGGAAGCTGCGATGGCTGGAAGCGCACCAATCCATGCCGCAATCAGCACCATTGGCGGCTTGCCCAAAGATGGGGAAAGAGCCGATTATTTGGGCAACAAAAACTTGATTGATGCTGCTGTCAAAGCAGGCGTGCAAAAGTTTATTTTAGTTTCATCTATCGGTAGCGGTAACACTGCTGCGGCTTTGCCACCACAAGCTTTAGAAACGTTACTCCCGGTATTACTTGAAAAGGAAAAAGCTGAAAATCATTTAATCGCCAGCGGGATGATTTATACTGTAATTCGTCCGGGCGGACTGAAATCGGAACCGGCAACGGGCAACGGTGTTTTAACAGAAGATTGTCGAATTGCAGGAACAATTCACCGGGCGGATGTAGCGCAGTTAGTTTGTCAGTGTTTAGTTTCGGATGCTGCTAATAATAAAGTTTTGTCGGCGGTTGACAAACAAATGGTTTATGGCACTCTCGAATATGAGATATTAGGCTTGGGATAAAATACCCGGCGGTTGAAACCGCGTCTATACAGACAAAACCCGCCTCCGCGGGTTGAAGAATCAACGGTTTAAATTAGCTTATTTTCTTCAGTCCGCGGAGGCGGACATTGTTTGTGTAGACGCGGTTTCAACCGCCGTCCGATCTTCAAGAATCAAAAGGTTTAATCAACGATCGCCCGTTAGCGAAGCCCTCGAAGCCGATCGCCCAATCCAACACCAAACCCCCGATCGCAAACAATACCACACTCTCGACACCAACCACCGCAAACGGCAACAACTCCAGTGGGGCGGGCATTTTCCCAACTTCAAAAGAAAGTCCCGCCTCAACAGACAATCCAGCATCTAACTGTCCAAAAGCGCGCACCAACCCAAAAGCCAACACCACGCCAGATTTTAGCTGCGGGTTAACATCGCGGCGGATAGCGTAGCGGTAAGTCACGCCGAACAAAAAACCGCCCATAAGTGCCATCAATCCTCTCAATCCCAAATTTAGGTCGATCGCCCTTACCTGCAAACCCGCCAGAAAATCCCACCACTGACCTAGGATTAAAGTGTTAACAAGGGCGATCGCCCCAAAACCACACAAACAAGACAAAGCAGCAACAGCGCCTGCCTTCAAAGATTCTACCCGTTCAGCCGCACTAAAATTTGACGAATCCTTCACCGCGCCCTCATTCCAAAAATGGCTCAAATTGAATTATGATAAGGGTTGAAGTCAAATTGTACAGTTTGTTGAATAAATACCTATGGATATTTTGTCACTCGGTTGGGTTTCGCTGCTAGTTCTGTTCTCCTTCTCAATTTCAATGGTCATTTGGGGACGCAACGGTTTTTAGTTTCCAAAATAACTGGCGGGGTAAGCCTTTTAACTGCCCCGCATTTTTATTTAAATTATATTTAACCAAAACTAAATAAGCTTAGTTTGCAAACATGACAGCCAAAAAAATATTAATGTTAGTCGGCGACTTTGTAGAAGACTACGAAGTAATGGTACCATTCCAAGCACTGCAAATGGTAGGCCACACAGTCCACGCCGTCTGCCCCGACAAAAGCGCAGGAGAAACTATTCGCACCGCAATTCACGACTTTGAAGGCGACCAAACCTACAGCGAAAAACCCGGTCATAACTTCACTTTAAACGCAACTTTTAACGAAATCAATGCTGCCGATTACGACGCTTTAATTATCCCCGGAGGGCGCGCCGCAGAATACATCCGCCTCAACGAAAAAGTGCTACAAATTACCCGTTACTTTGCCAACAACAAAAAGCCGATCGCATCTATTTGTCACGGATTGCAAGTCCTCAGCGCCGCCGGCGTACTCGAAGGCAAACGCTGCACCGCATACCCCGCTTGCAGCCCCGACATTCTCCGCGCCGGGGGCAAATATACAGAAGTTCCCGTTACCGAAGCCGTAGTCGATGGCAACTTAGTCACAGCCCCCGCCTGGCCAGCTCATCCTAACTGGCTAGCTGAATTTCTGAAAATTTTAGGGACAACGATCGAACATTCAGAGAAAGTCGAAGTATGACTATTTTCACAGTCAAAGTTAAACCAAATTCCAAACAGCAAAGCATCGCAGAACAACCCGACGGCAGTCTTACAGTACATCTCAAATCGCCGCCCGTGGAGGGTAAAGCCAATCAAGAATTAATCATGCTGTTGGCGAAAAAGTTTAAAGTGCCGAAATCTGCGATCGGCATTAAATCCGGTTTTTCCTCCCGAAATAAACTTGTCGAAATTGCGATCGAACCCATCTTTAGATAGATATCTAAATCTATCTAAAGATGGATTCAGACTCAGCTTTGAATTTATACAGTAGTAGTTGTAAGGTTAGGAGAAAAAACTATGAGCATTGAAAACAGAGTCGAAGCAACCGCTAAGAATATTGAAGGCAAAATTCAAGAAGCTGTTAGCGAAGTAACTGGAAATCTGAAAGATAAAGTAGAAGGTCAAGCCAAGCAGGACGAAGCATCAGCAATTCACATGAAAGAAGACCTCAAAGATAAAGCCAAAGAGATTGTAGATCGAGCATAAAGTATTTCCTCCTACAAGTTTCCTGCCTACTAAATCCCGCAAACAACATATCGTTTGCGGGATTTTTTTAGAGATATTTTTTGTAGATTATAAAAATTATTGCTGGCAAAATCTATCGGCTAACTGCCCCTACAGATTCTACTAACTCGTAATGTAAAAGCATTAATTTTGTAGCTAGGATTGTTTCCATTGCATAAATTGTGCCATCTTGATGAGAAAATTCTACCTCAAAAGCACTACCATCAAATTCCATCACGACTGTTCCTACTTGTCCTTTATATAATTTAATGATTTGTTTTGTTTCAAAATGGGTTGCTTCTAAATCTTCAGTTAAAGCAACAATATCTAGGTCTTTAATTATTTCCATTATTTTTACCTCACTTTTTGACTGGATAACAACTTGTTAATCTGGGTAAACTTTCACC
>CASBQF010000343.1 GCA_949127775.1 Oscillatoriales cyanobacterium PMM_0080 | reverse complement strand
TGACGCGGAATTCGCGGAAATTGGCGAAAAAATCCGCGAAACCCTGGAACCTCTGGTGATTTCCCTGCGCGATCAAGGTAAAGCTTTGCGAATCGGCGTCAATCACGGTTCCCTCGCCGAACGGATGCTGTTTACCTACGGTGACACGCCCCAAGGCATGGTAGAGTCTGCCCTAGAATTTATCAAAATTTGCGAATCCCTCGACTTCCGCAATATCGTGATTTCCCTGAAAGCCTCCCGCGCGCCGGTGATGGTGGCTGCCTACCGCTTGATGGTAAAACGGATGGACGATTTGGGGATGGATTATCCGCTACATTTGGGCGTTACGGAAGCTGGAGACGGCGAATACGGCCGGATCAAATCCACCGCAGGCCTTGCACCTTTGTTAGTTGAGGGCATTGGCGACACTATCCGCGTCTCCCTGACTGAGGCGCCGGAAAAGGAGATTCCTGTCTGCTACAGCATTCTGCAAGCTTTGGGATTGCGGAAAACGATGGTTGAGTATGTGGCTTGTCCTTCCTGCGGCCGCACTTTGTTTAATTTGGAGGAAGTCTTACACCAAGTGAGAGAGGCGACGAAGCATCTCACTGGTTTGGACATTGCAGTTATGGGCTGTATTGTCAATGGGCCTGGGGAAATGGCTGATGCTGACTACGGCTATGTCGGGAAGCAACCGGGTTTTATTTCTCTGTATCGCGGCCGGGATGAGATTAAGAAGGTTCCTGAGTCTGAAGGTGTGGCAGAATTGATTGATTTGATTAAGTCGGACGATCGCTGGTTTGAACCTGAATAGGCTTTACTGGATTTAGTTTTGAGGTTTGGGGGCGTCGATCGAAGCAAAGGGTGTCAACAATCGCCTGAAACCGTTGAAAAATCTCGCTTTTATCCGAGGCCAGATCCCCCCTAGCCCCCCTTAAGAAGGGGGGACAAGAGCGATCAAAGTCCCCCTAGCCCCCTTTAAGAAGAGGGGGGGGACAAGAAAGCCTTCTCAAAGTCCCCCTTCTTAAGGGGGATTTAGGGGGATCGAGACTTGGGTACAAAGCAGATATACCAAGGATTCTAGGCATTCGCAAATCAACTTCCTAAACCTGCGTCCGCATTCGCGTGCGGCAACCTCCGCTTCGGGAATACAACTCGGCAAAGTTGAATAAATATGTATCCAAAATCCGACCAAGACTTGCCTGTGCTAAATTGAGCGTAATTATTCTGAACTCTTTTTCTTCAGCGCGTCAGACAAATGGTTATTACAAAACGAGGGCTTGTTCTAAGTGCAGCAGCAGTGGTACTCACTGCTGTAACTCTGGCGAACACTGGTTGCAGTTCTAAATCTCTGGCTTCTTTAAATAGGGGAAGTCCTAAAGAGTTGGTGGATGAAGTTTGGCAAATTATTGACAAAAGTTATGTCGATGGCACTTTTAACCAGGTTGACTGGAAAGCGGTGCGGAATGATTATTTGAACCGGACTTACACTAACGATGAGGAAGCTTATAAGGCAATTCGGGAAATGCTGAAGAAGCTGGACGATCCTTATACGCGGTTCATGAACCCTGAAGAGTTCAAGAATATGCAGGTTGACACTTCTGGGGAATTGACAGGAGTGGGGATTCAGTTGACTCAAGATGAGAAAACTAAGAAGTTGGTGGTGATTTCTCCTATTGAGGATACGCCTGCTTTTACTGCTGGTATTTTGGCAAAAGATATCATTACCAAGATTGATGGCAAAACTACCGAAGGTATGGATACGAATCAAGCGGTAAGTTTGATTCGCGGCCAGGTAAATACTGAGGTGACTCTGACTATTTTGCGGGACAAAAAGGAAATAGATTTTAAGCTGAAACGCGCTAAAATTGAAATTCATCCCGTGCGGAAGTCGGTGCAGAAAAGCCCGATCGGCGAAATCGGCTATATTCGCTTAAATCAGTTTAGTGCGAATGCCGCATCGGAAATGCGATCGGCAATTAAGGATTTGGAACAGAAAAAGGTGACGGGCTATATTCTAGACTTGCGTTCCAATCCCGGCGGCTTGCTCTACGGTAGTATTGAAATTGCTCGGATGTGGCTCAAAGAAGGTACGATCGTCTCTACGGTCGATCGCGTCGGTGAGGCCGATAGACAAACTGCAAATAAGCTAGAACTCACAGACAAACCGTTAGTTGTATTGGTAGACGGGGGTTCAGCCAGTGCTAGCGAGATTCTATCCGGTGCTTTGCAAGACAACAAACGCGCGGTTTTGGTTGGAACCAAGACGTTTGGTAAGGGTTTGGTTCAGTCGGTACGCGGCGTGGGAAATGGTTCCGGTTTGGCGGTGACAATTGCCAAGTATTTTACTCCCAACGGCACTGATATCAACCACGCGGGGATTGAACCGGATTTTAAGGTTGAACTCACGGACGCTCAAAAGAAGGATTTGAGGAGCGATCGTGATAAAATTGCTACCGCATCAGATCCGCAGTACGCGAAAGCTCTGGAAGTTTTGACAAAACAAGTTACTACTGGTAAAACTGGTAACGATCAGGTGGAGTCGAAACCGAAGGCTGCGTCACCTAAGCCGACTGCGACGCAGGCAAAACCGAGCACGGCACCGGCTAAACCTAAATAGTTTTTGGTCACAAAAACGGCGTTGGTGAATTTAGGCATGATTCACTCGCTTAGGGTATCCCTGAAATGAGAGAGTAGGGGCAATTCATGAATTGCCCCTACTAAAAATTTCGGAGGCAAATCATACTCCTTTCTCAGCAACGCCACAAAAACTTCAGCAAAGAAGGACTAAAGTCCTGACTACGAACCAGGTTTGTAGTCAGGACTTTAGTCCTTCCAAGTTCGTTTATTGCGGCTGACATTTACCTGCGCGAATTAAACCGATGCGACGGGCGATGGCATCTTCTGCGGAATCGTAAGGGCCCCACTTTTCAATAATAGTAGGGTTTTGTGCTTCAAGTTCGGCGATAGGCAAAATCTCGCAATTACCCGCCGAACGTTTGACAATATAAAATTTGTGTGATTCAGTCATATCAAGTCTGGTAGCATCGCAATTAATATTACCCAAAATCATGACAGTGCACCTGCCGTTTTCCTACTCATGATTATTTTGGGGTAGGGAAACGGCATTGCCGTATCCTCCGTTACAAACCCAAAAATTAGCTGATTATATCAAGTAAAGATCCAGTTTCAACCTCTAGCGATTAATTAAGAATAAAAAAACTAACGCTTTTGGGAGATGCCACAAAATCTATCTATTCTAAGAATAGAGATATTTGTCTGAACACTGCATTAAATTTCAGAAACACCGAAGTAAGTAGGTCATTGCAACAATAGTATCTGGTAGGGGCGGGTTAAGCTCAGAATCCATGATACAAGCCAGTTGATCCAGGCAAAACCCGCCCTCCCCATCTAATGTTTATTTGTACCCACCTACTTATTCTCAATCAATAACGAAAAAAACTCATGCAATTTATTCCCAAAATAGCAGAAATTCAATCAGAGATCGTACCAGTTAAAGAATCCCCACCAGAACTTGTTACTTTCGATGTCGGCGGGATGAAATGTGCGGGCTGCGCTGCATCAGTTGAACGCCAACTCATGCAGCATTCAGGCGTAATTTCAGCTTGCGTTAACCTAGCTGTAGAAGTCGCAACGGTTGAGTGCCAACCAGGGACTATCGATGCAGAAGCTTTAGCGAAAAAATTGACTGATAACGGATTTCCCACTCAGTCTCGTTTAGGTGGAAATCAGCGGGAAGCAGAAGCGGCGATAATTGAACGGCGGCGGCAAGAAATTCGACAGCAAATCAATCAATTGTCGATCGCCCTGATCCTAATTATTCTATCCGGTTTAGGACACATACTCGGCACAAAAGCCCCAATTCTCAGCAATATTTGGTTTCACTGGGGACTCGCCACCCTCGCATTGCTGCTACCGGGGCGCCCGATTATCGTTGACGGCTGCCGCAGTTTGTGGAGAAACGCACCAAACATGAACACTTTAGTAGCTTTAGGCGCTGTCACAGCTTACACCGCTAGCAACGCGGCGCTGCTGTTTCCACGAATGGGATGGGAGTGCTTTTTTGACGAACCAGTGATGCTTTTGGGCTTTATTTTGTTGGGCAAAACTCTCGAACAGCAAGCCAGAAGGCGCGCTGCATCAGCTTTACAAGCTTTAATCGCACTACAACCAGCCACAGCCCGCTTAGTTGATTTTAAACTCCCAATTTTAGATTTGGACTCTCAAGAATTGCCTGTAAACTCGATATCTGTCGTCTACGATCCACAATACATTGAAATTCCAGCCGATCGCGTCCGAGTCGGAGAATGGCTGCAAGTTTTGCCGGGTGAAAAAATTCCCGTAGACGGCGAAGTCTGCGAAGGCAAAACAACCGTAGATGAATCGATGCTGACTGGCGAATCGATACCAGTTTTGAAGCAACCAGGAGATATAGTTGCGGCGGGAACTATCAACAAATCCGGCGCAGTTGTGATGCGGGCAACTCGCACGGGGAAGGAAACAACTGTAGCTCAAATGGTGGCTTTGGTGCAAGCAGCCCAAACTCGGAAAGCGCCGATTCAACATTTAGCTGATACTGTCGCCGGATATTTTGTCTATGGCGTAATGGCGATATCGGTTTTAACTTTCCTATTTTGGTATTTTGCCGGAACTCATATTTGGCCTTCTGTGCTTTTAGGACAAGGAGTAATGGATATGGGGCATGGCGCAATGAATATGGGAAATCAATTACCCATGATTCATTATCAATCTTCTTTGTTGTTAAGTTTGAAATTGGCGATCGCAGTTTTAGTCATCGCTTGTCCTTGCGCTTTGGGACTGGCTACCCCAACTGCAATTTTAGTCGGTTCTGGCATCGGGGCGGAACGCGGACTTTTGATTCGCGGTGGTGATGTTTTGGAACGAGTACATCAATTAGATACAGTAGTTTTTGACAAAACTGGGACTCTGACAACTGGAAATCTCATACTCACAGATTATTTGCCAATTTTCCAGAGTTCTGAGTTGGATTTGAACTCGGATATTAATGTGGGAAACAGGCAAGATGCCAGTTCCACAATTTCCACAATTTCCACAATTTCCACAATTGATGATGTTTCTAGCAACAGACAAGATGCCTGTTCCACAATTGACTCAAAACTGCTGCAAATTGCGGCGGCTGTGGAAAGAGGCGCTTGTCATCCCATCGCCGCCGCCATTTTACTCGAATCTCAAAAACAAGGTTTGCCGCTGCTTCC
>CASBQF010000342.1 GCA_949127775.1 Oscillatoriales cyanobacterium PMM_0080 | reverse complement strand
GACGCTGGTTTGTCTTAATTGAGTGGTCGATATATCACCACTCAAACTTCCCAGGCACGGTACAATACCGATCTCTTTGATTCTACCAAAACGTGATAACCAAGCGCGATTATTTCTATTGCGAGGATAATCACGGTAAAAGTCAGCAAATCAATCGACAGGACTAAACTCTTGCTCAAGAGTGCAAAATCTCAAAAACTGATTGAAACAGACGGTAGTGTAAACAGCGCCAGACTAAAGTCAGGCGCAAACTTTTACACATATCTCGCTATTTGACGCTAGACAGGCCGCCTAGGTTAAATTTAGATAGCCAAGCTTCGCGATCGCTAGCACTAAAAGATGGATCGCGAGACTGAACTTTCACCTGATAGCGATTTGCCACGAGCACCGCAGTAGCATTAGCACCTTGGGTGACAGACGGATAGCCGCCGATTTCCTTGCTACTACTTTTGAATTTAGCTCCAGCCGAAGGGTTGCCGGCGATATCGTTGATGGAGAGCATCGCGACATTTTTACCGCCTTTGTTGAGCTTAGCTTCAGCAAAACCGGATTTTTCTTGAGCGAAGACGCGATCGAACCCGCCACCAGACGACGGAAAATATTTATTTAACTTTCCACCAGCTACAGCCTTCTTGGGAAGATTTTGATTGCTAGCAGTTGATTTGTCGGCAGTTGTCTGCTTTGCTTTGCCTGGTTTTTGGGTGCTTTCCTGCTGAGCTTTATCCCAGCGTGATGGGGCTTGGCTTTGACCGCAGGCGGTCACTAACAGCAGTACCGACATCAGGAATGGAGCTAAGATTCTGCGCGCGGATGGTAATTTCATCGCTGTCTCCTTAGAGGATAGTTTCCTTGACAATTGTGGCTCAGGACTTCGCAATTTGTCTTCCTCGATCGGGTGATTTGTGGCTGCGGGAAAAAAATACGGGTAAAAAATCCTCTGCTGTGTGGGCAGAGGATTTTTGCCGATCGCAAATTGAGATGGAAGAAGACAGAACGATTGCTCCACACAGTCGAGTCTGGGGGTTGGGGTAAAGAAACCAAATTTCCTTTCTTACCAGCAATCTCAAAACAATTTTTTCGGATTTTCTCTCTTATTTACAAGAGATGTTTCAGAGCATTTGTCTGTCAGTCTTCCAACCCAAGTCTTGCAAAAGCGCCTAAAACTCAGGCGTCGCTTTCAATGTAGATAAACAACAAACCCATGACTACAACCGGCATCAGCCAGGTAACTACGGGAATCAAGATCCAAGGTAAAAAAGAAGCAGCGTATGAACCTGTCATATCAAATTCTCCCAGAAGAAGTTAGTGTGTTCCAACAGAAATATTCCTAAGTGCAGTCTAATTATTGACCAAACCACGGAAAATGGCATCAAGACCTTTAAAGTTTTCGAGTAAGAAATAGGCAGCAAAGACGCCGCTCATCCCGCCAACAAAGAAACCAGCCGTGAGTTGGCTCCAGCCTTCGCCAGTTTTCAGGGCATCGGGGGTCATGGGATTAGCGCTGGGGTAGCTGGTGTTATCTTGTTTGAAAGAGACCAAACCGTAGGCAGACATACCTAGGGTGCCGAGTAGAACCAAGACCATTGCCGTAACCAATCCGCCGAGATTAGCTGCTTCGGGATAGTCCCGCAGTGGTCCAAAGACGATTTCTGGGCCCACAAGGAAATAACCGTGTGCCAAGCCGATTTCTAGACCTCGAACTAGGGGCGAGAGTCCTTTGCGGTAGGCTGGCAAGTTGCCAATGAATGCTTTGGTAAAATCAGAAGCACTAATTGGGGTTGCTAGATGACCGATGAAGGGGTCGCCGTCAAAGGGTTGAATAAGTTCTGCATTTCTCGGATCGGCCATATTCTGTTTTTCCTCGCTGTGTGTAAATTTTGAGGCGTTCAATTCATATTTTACGCAGGGACGTGTTTTCTATTTGCATAATTGGCACTGAGCTTTAGAAAAGTTCACTATTCTTTAGTTTTGGGAAGAATTTTTCTTTTGCCTTCTATACCAGAAAGCGAGTCGATCGGGCGATACTCCCAGAAAATAAGCAATAATTATTATTTGATTGATGACAGTGGTTTTGAGTATGCCAACTTGCTGCCAGCGACGGGCGGATGTCAGCACTTGCTGGGGTAATATTTCGATGCGGCCTTGTTTTTTCAACCGGTGCACAAATTCAAAGTCTTCCATCAGGGGCAAGTCTGGAAAACCGCCGATTTTGTCAAAGGTAGCTGAAGATAGAAAAATGGCTTGGTCGCCATAGGGCATTTGCAAAAAGTTCGATCGGCAGTTTACCCCTATTTCCACCAGCCGCAGACAGAACCTGCGGGCGTCAATCTTCAGTTCAAACGCTCCCGCTACGGAGGATGGTTTAGCAAGTGCCTGACGCACCCCAGAGTCGTACCCGCGAGGCAAATGAGTGTCTGCGTGGAGGAACAGCAGGATCTGGCCAGTAGCCGCGATCGCACCTGCATTCATTTGGGTGGCGCGCCGGGCGGCGGTGGAGATCACTCGCACTCCCAAAGATTGGGCTATTTCAACAGTACCGTCGCTGCTGCCGCCGTCGGCGACAATTATTTCGACATTTTCAGCATTTCGGGCGGTGGAGATGACTGGGGCGATCGTATTCGCTTCATTTAAGACTGGAATGATAATGGAAATTTTGAGATTGGGAATTTCTGGCGGCATACAGAATTAAGCACCCCGTGAGATAGAAAGAGCGGGTTTTGTACAAAGCTTATCTTTAACAGTTGACAGTTGACAATTGACAGTTGACAGTGAAGTTTTTAGGCAGGGGATTTAAGCCCCAGCCTAAAAACAATCCACCTAAAGGTGGGGGCTTAAATCCCCTGTGCTTTCGGTTATTTGATTATTTCCTGTACCGGCCCCGATCTACATTCAGCTTTAACATGGGAGTGCGGGTTTTGTCCAAATCCGATCTGTGATTAGAAATGAGAATTAAATAACTTCCACAAATTTGTGGGATGTCCCGCCCGTCTTGAACAGGCAGGATGGCTGTTCCACAATAATAATGAAAATTGTAAGTTATTTAATTTGCGATCCTAAGCGATGTCTAACCGCTGCATTTGGCTAGATAAATACATTAACTATATAGCAATCCTAAATCATTATCCTTACCTCGAACATAAATGTGATTTCTCCAAAATCCATCTGTAGGGACACGGCACTGCCGTGTCCCTACAGAAAATCATTTAGGATTGCTATAGTATGACTTTCTCAGGGCTATTTCATTCTTTGTAGGGGCAATCCCCCCGTGGTTGCCCTCCTGGACAGGGCAGGGTCGGCACGCACCATCCACGACCCCTACACAATCCTAATTTTCCTGAGAATGAAATAGCCATGATGACTTTCTGGTCTCACAATCAAGTATTTTTTATGAATAAACTATGATAGTTTCTAATGCTTTATATGTTTACAATTACTTTACTTTATTTCAAAATACTAATATCTAAACTGAGCAAATCCTCTGGTAGATCGATATCTGCAAGAGTGGGAAGATAAGCAATATTTAGATCGAGGTTTTGGGCGATCGCCCGCGTAGCAGCAAATACTTCACTCGTTCCCCACTTAATGCCGTCGAACAATTCTGGTATCGCTCTGCGCATCCCGATCAGATAATAACCCCCGTCTTTTGCCGGGCCCAAAACTAAATCGTGGTGGCTGAGTTTGTCAAAAGCCTGTGCCAGAATTTCTGCTTTCAAATCGGGACAATCAGTGCCGATAATTGCCACTTTGTCAACCCCTGAATCAAAGGAATTTTGAAACGCTGCTGTCATTCTTGCGCCCAAATCACCCTCTATTTGATTTTGATAAATTAGATCGGTTCCTAACCAGTCTTGCATCTGTTGTTGACTGTCACCTGTGTGGTGAATTTCTACCGATAATTGCCGGGAGTTTTGGAGAGAGAGCGCACGGGCGATCGCCTTTTGGGCCATCAAGCGGTGCAGGTTGGCAGCGCCTACTTTTCCTAGTACCGGAATTAGTCTAGTTTTGGTTATTCCCGGCTCGGGATAGCGGGTGAAAACAATCAGTTTTTCTGGAATCATTGTTCGTCCATAATTTTTACATTGCTGTCAACTGTTAACAGTTAACAGTTGATAGTTAACTGTTAACAGTTAACTGTTAACTCATTTCTAGCATTCGCTGGATGGGTTGCAAGGCGGCTAGTTGCAGCTCTTGGGACATGGTGATTTCGGGAGTTTGATTTTTCATAGCTAGATACAATTTTTCCAAGGTATTTAATCTCATGTGCGGGCATTCGTTGCAAGCACAACTATTATTGTTACCAGGAGCGGGAATAAATCGTTTGTGAGGTGCTTGCTTTTGCATTTGGTGAATGATTCCCGGTTCAGTCGCCACAATAAAAGCTTGGGAGTCACTGGATTGAGAATATTTGAGCAAAGCGGTGGTGGAGCCGATATAATTGGCGTGGCGAAGTACGGGAGGTTCGCATTCTGGATGGGCAATTATTTCGGCTTCGGGATTTTCGATTTTGAGTTGAACTATCTTTTTTTCTGAGAAGTTTTCGTGGACGATGCAAGCTCCTTGCCAAATTTCCATGTGTCTACCGCTTTGTTCCATGACGTAGCGGCCGAGATTGCGATCGGGCGCAAAAATTATCGGCTGATTTTCGGGAATTTGATTGACAATTTTGACGGCGTTGGAGCTGGTACAAATTATGTCGCTCATTGCCTTAATTTCGGCGGTACAATTAATGTAGGAAATGACTAAGTGTTCTGGTCGATCGGCTTTGAAAGCTGCAAAGGCTTCGGGCGGGCAACTGTCGGCGAGGGAACAACCTGCATTTAAGTCTGGCAATAATACTAATTTGTCGGGATTCAGGATTTTGGCGGTTTCCGCCATGAAGTGAACTCCGGCAAAAACTATGACATCAGCGTTGGTGTTGGCGGCTTTGCGGGCAAGTTCTAGGGAGTCGCCAATGAAGTCTGCGATGTCTTGAATGTCGGAGTCTTGATAATAGTGAGCGAGAATGACGGCGTTTAACTCTTGTTTGAGGGCGTTAATTGCTGCAAACAAGTCGTCGGGCAGTCGGGTTTGAGTAAAATTCGGAGCAGGTGCGGTGGTAAACACAGTTAGAATATTCCGAAGAAGGTGGCGGCTGGACTAAAGTGTACTTTGAATTATAGTTGAATTCACCAAAAAGTGCTGGCAGTTTGGTTTAACCAATCTAAAATCTAAAATCTAAAATCTAAAATTGGCTGGGGGAGAGTGCAAAAATTTGGTCGCTGTTTCTTATGCTGATAGGAAGGGGCTAGGGCTCGATCGCACATGACAAATCTTATGAACAAACTTAAATCTATCAAAATTGCGGTGGTGGGCGACATTCACGATCAGTGGGAACCTGAAGACGGCGAGGCGCTGAAGCATCTGGGCGTTGACTTGGTGCTGTTTGTGGGGGATTTTGGGAATGAGTCGGTGGAGGTGGTACGCGCGATCGCCTCTTTGGACATTCCCAAAGCAGCGGTGTTTGGCAACCATGACGCTTGGTACACTGCGACGGAGTGGGGGCGGAGTCGATGCCCTTACGATCGCCAACAAGAAAATTGGGTAAAACAGCAAATAGACTTAATGGGAGAGGCTCACGTCGGTTACGGGAAACGAGATTTTCCTGAATTGGGCGTAACAGTCGTCGGAGGCCGCCCGTTTACTTGGGGAGGTTCGGATTGGAGGTACAACGATTTTTACTCGGAGTGGTTTGGGGTAGAGAGTTTTGCAGAGTCGGCCAGGCGCATTGCAGAAGCTGCGGCAGAGGCGGACTGCGAAAATGTCATTTTTTTGGGTCACACGGGCCCGACGGGCTTGGGAGAGGCTCCGGGCGACCCCTGCGGGCGAGATTGGAAGCCACTGGGAGGGGATTGGGGCGACCCTGATTTTGCTGAGGCGATCGATCGAACTCGGAGTTCTGGTAAGCACATACCTCTGGTAACTTTTGGTCATATGCACCACAAATTGCGGCATACAAAAGAGGACTTGCGGAAGTCGTTAAGCGTGAGTGCTGAGGGTACGGTTTATTTGAATGCGGCCAGCGTACCGCGAATTGTGGAGAGAGAATGCTCGAAAATGCGGAATTTCTCGATCGTCCTGCTGGAATCTGGAGTAGTCTCGGAAGTGTCTCTAATTTGGGTAGGAGAAAATTTCGCGGTGGAAAGAGAACAAATTCTTTATCGGCGCGCCGAATCTGCGACTATTTGTAGTTAGAGGCAATTGCTGGTATGATAAATTTTATTCACCGGGAGAGGTGGCAGAGTGGTCGAATGCGCTCGACTTGAAATCGAGTGTGGCAGTGATGTCACCGTGGGTTCAAATCCCACCCTCTCCGTTTTTGAGAACTAGCAAAAGAACTGGCAAAAAAAACACCCGCAGGGGCGTTGTTGCTTACGGGGTATTTTTTCTAGCTAACTGACTCAGCTCAAGCGGTTTCCTCATCCGCTGGGTCGCCGTAGGGGTCTTCGCTGGCCGGGCTGACATCGCCGAACTGTCCGGCATCCGCTACGTAGGAGTCTGCCGGATCTCCGTAGGGGTCTTCGCTAGCCGGGCGCACGTTGCCGAACTGTCCAGCATCCGCTACGTTGTCGGCCGGGTCGCCATAGGGGTCTTCGCTGGCCGGGCGCGCGTTGCCAAACTGTCCGGGATTTGAGGGATCTTCGTAATTGGCGTCAGGATCGACTTGTTCGTTGTCTTGCCCGACGATCGCATCTTTTATTTTTCGCAAAAAACTGTCTACCACGATCGAGTTCCTCTTTATTTATGGGTTCAAAGGCGACTTTTTTAGATTCGGAATGCCAGATTTAATTAAAAATCAGCCAACCGGCTATCTAAAATGTCAAATGGTTTGGTTACTGTGCCGGAACAGCAGTTTTAGCTTCCGGCAAGCTAGTGAGGTCTTTACCTGTCGTTTGGTTGTTGTACCCCTGGAAGTCCCGGTAACGCGCTGCTTCGGACTCCGGCACTTTAATTCCTTCTGGGGGCGGGGTTACCCAGTGAACGCGTTTCTGGGCATCGCGATAATAAACGCGACCGTTTTTGGAAAGGTAATGTTTTCCCTGTGCTCCCTGTTCTTGTTTATTTTTGTGCTGATTGTAGATGTAGTAAAGGGCGGCTGCTCCTGCTAAAGTAATCCCTACTTTTTGAGCATTGCTCAATCCTTTTTTTGCTTCGGGGGTTGGACTGGGGCGGCGATTAGTTTGCACTCCTCCAGCGCGAGTCTCGTCCACCGGAGGTAGGGGAGCGGAACTTTCCTTAGAACCGCCGCAAGCACTCAAGAACGGAAATGTCAGCAGCGTTGTCAGCAGCAGAGCCATGAAGCGCGATCTTCTGGGTTCGGGTTTGATTATGTTCATTACCGCTCCGAATTGTCCGAATTACAGGGTATGTTTTTGG
>CASBQF010000341.1 GCA_949127775.1 Oscillatoriales cyanobacterium PMM_0080 | reverse complement strand
GCCCACCCACCGCACCGATTCCCTTTGCGATATTTGCGATCGCATTCTCAGAAGGCTTTAGTAAGGTTTTGATATTAAACGCGAGCGCGTTTGAGAGATGTTCCACTTGCCAATTAGAATTATGTACGAACCTATTCAGCATTTTCTCACCCTCACAATTGAAACTGTGGTAATTTTTGGTTACGGTGGCTTAATTGTTCACTATATCGCTCGGCTGTTAGCATCGAAGCAAATGAATCCTTCTGAAAGACTCACAGCAGAAATTGCCCCAGATTTTGTGCCTCTTCTTAATGAAATTGCTTCCTTTCCTGCTGTTGCCGAATCTGCCGCAACTCAAGAACCCACAGAAGAACAGCGCCTCACCTCTTCTCTACAAGTTAAAGCCGAATGTGCTTCTAATATTCAACTCGATACCGACACATTAAATCTACCATTCATTCAAGTCGATAGCCTCAGTCTTCGACAATGCCGCACCGTAATTCGCTCGCTCAATTCTACTCTACAACGAAGTGAGCATATTCGCCTTAAACTCAACAAAAAAGATGTGCCACTAGATTCGTTAAAATTTCAAATTAAGAAGCACTTTGAGCATCGACCGCAGCAAGTTGTCTCCCTAATTGAGCAAATTTTGAGAGCTAGTTAGCACGGGAGAATTAACGATCCAATTTTAGTTACTTTTTTCATAGCAAGGGAAATCAGACCCTTGCCAATCTGTTCAATCAATTCGCCTTGACTCAATCCCCGTTCAAGGGCGATCGCACGAATTCCCTCCCATCCCACCGACGTTACCTGAATATACCTTTGCTTCTTGGACTCCTCATAGCGAGGTTGCTCCCCTGAGCGGTTGAGATTGCGATGAGGTTGGATTCCTTTACTAGCTGGCATAGCAGGGGGAACGTTTTCCTTTTTCAACTATTTTCGCATTTTCTTGACTGTTTTCAACAATTGCTATGTTATTGTTAAAAAATTCAACTAAAATTGAAGTATCCCCAGGCTATAAGCTGCGTGCAAGAGTCAGAGGGAGCGCAAATGCTATGAGACAAGCAAGTCACGAATGGATCAAATGCAATCAGCAACAGACAATCAGGAGCAACCACCATTAATCGCTTTGCTAGAGAGTATGGGTGCGTACACTTCCTCTGTTGCAGAAGAACTGCGAATAGACCCTGAATTCCAGTTGCTCATCCCTCCTCTAAGTAACGGCGAAAAAGCTGCCCTGCAAGCCAGTATTCTGAAGGAAGGATGTCGCGACCGGTTATCCGTCTGGGCCCAGGAAAAGCTTCTCATCGATGGTCATAACAGGTATTCTATTTGTACCGCGCACAACATCCCCTACAAAATTGTAGAAATGTCTTTCGACAGCCGGAACTCCGTCAAGGTTTGGATAATCGCCAACCAACTGGGGCGGCGCAGCCTTACACCGGAATCTGTGAGTTATCTGCGCGGCACTTGGTACGAGCTGACTAAGCAGTCTCATGGCGGAGATCGAAAATCAAACTGTCAAAAGGACACCTCTACAGACAAAACAGCGCAAAAATCAAACTGTAAAAATAACAGCTTTACAGACAAAACAGCGCGAGAGTTGGGGAAAAAGTTCAAAACTTCTCCCAGGACGATTTACAGGGATGCCAAATTTACCCAAGCTGTAGATGCCCTCAGCTCTATTGGAGGAGAGGATGTGAAGTGGAAAATACTAACTCGCTCTGCTGGGCTGACAAAAAAGGAAGTCCTTGCTTTGGCGATTGATGCTCGCACTCGTCCGGCTAAAGTTGCCAAGACTTTACAGGAACGGTGTCCGACGGTGAAGCCTGAAAGTAAACCCGCCATCGCTCGCCACCTGCCATTCAAAGCTGGTTCCTTAATTGAAGTGTACGCGCCCGATCGCGAAGATGTCAACGGCAAATTTGGCCGCATCCAGTCAGTTGGGGAGAAAACGGCAACTGTGTGGATGCGACACAGCCCTATCCTCACCATGCACTTGTACACCTTTAAACACTCAGCCCTCACGACTGTACCGCTAGAAAGTCAGCCCGGACTTCAAGAAATTTGCGATCGCACTGACCGACTTTACAAACTCAGAAACTTAGATCCGTTTGAAGTAGAAATTCTCAACTTGTTAGAAAGAGCAACGACTCTTACTCCCACAGAATTGCAGTATTTAGCACATATTGAGAACCGACACAAATTTGATTGAGAACCTTCCAACTATTGTTGCTTTGAGAAACAGCTATAAATTGGGGAATATTTTTCGATTTATTTGATACTTAAAACGCCGATTTAATCAACATATTGGCAATCAAATATTTCTCCATCTAAGCTGATTTACATCCAAAATTGCGGCTGTATTATTGACCGTCAAGGAACAAACTCTCGTTCTTGAGGGGAGCGAATCCACAAAGTACAAAACCCTTTTTGTGCAGGTTTACCCTCTACTGTCAGCGTCACCCCCAATCGATTCACCTCAGTTTCGCACAACCTTTTTCCACCTTTTAAGCTCAACAAAGCTTGATTCCAACTCATAAATTGGCGAGCGTATTTGCCCTCACTGCTCATCGCCCACCGAATCGTGTCGGCGTTTTTAAGAGCGAATTTTCCATCCTTACTCAACCCCCATTCTAATGCTACCGCTTCCTCTAAAGTTAACTGTCGCGGCCCCTTCGGATCGAGTACAGGCGAGCGAGCAAACTTAGGAATTGCTAATCCTACAAACACGCCAATTGCAATGGCCCCCAATATCACTCCGCTGCCAAAGATTACCGACCAAATATCGTGGGCAACTTTTTCTAAAGCCGCTTGCCTTACCAAAGTTCTAACTGAATTAGAAATATTGCGCTGCTGCACGTTAACCGCCGCTTTGCCTTGCCGTTCTAAAAAGTCCCGGCTTTCTTTTTCCCATTTTTCAGTTAGCTGGCGAACTTGTTCCAATTCTTGAGAGATAACAGCTTGAGAATCTTTCAAATCAGATTGCCATTGAGATTGCCAACTCTTGAAAAATTGGTCAATCTCTTGCGGTTTTTTTTCTAACAGCAGTTCCAGTTGACCTGTCGCCAGCAATACGATAAAAAGCGGGTCATTTTTATTGATACCGTATCGATAAGCTGTCTGAATGACGTGAGAGCGAAATTTGGAGTCTTTGCCCTTGAGAACACGGCTGATTAGTGATTCAGTATCTCCCTCGTACATGGGAGGGCCTGATAAAGGATCTCGGCTGAGAGTTTCTCTTTCCCTCGAATCGTCATCTATGAGTTCCCAAAACTCCTCTTCATTTAGCTTATTCTCATCAGATTTCAACTTGTCTTCTACTGCATAAGCTGCGACTGTATCTGGAAAATCGGGCAAACTTTGCGAATTTTCAGCGGATTGTATGGAGTTATTTGTGGTATTATTAAGCGTATCCTTTTCCCTGGGCGTTTCCAATATCTCGCCCAAGTCTTCAGAGTCAAACTCGGAAAGCTCTTCTAAAAGTCGCTCGGACATTCAACCTCCTAATCAAAATCTAAATTTTGAGCTGTTCACCATTCCGCATTTGTAGCTTACGTTCTGGTTTCTTTTAATTTTATCCTCCTGATAATTTACAACCGGCTGCTCAATTTATGGCTCTTTATCGGTCTGGATTTCTTCATCTTCTTCCCCATTATATTGGTTCATAACTTCCTTTTGAACGACGCGGTTTGGCGCATTATTAAACAACCCTACATCTTCTATCAAACGGAAACAGTTTTCCAAGAAAGTATGCAATCGCTGCTGACTAATCAAGAAAAATTCAGAGTGTTTCATTGCTTGAGAAAATGACAACCGTTTCGTATCAATAAACTTGCGCTCTCTTGCACTCAGCGCTGGCAAGTCTACGACCGGAATTCGGTAATTATTAATGAGCTTGTTCATTTCCTTATGGTTTTGTACGTGCGACCAATCTTTGCAAACTCCAAAATTGCGGACAAAAATGTGATTGAGCTCACCTTCAAAGTAATTAAAAGAATCAATAAACATTTCAATGCTGTCCGTCGTGCCGCCGCAAATGAACCACTTGCAGATATCGACTCCTGACTGCTCTTTGAAATCAGGAGAAGTCAAATTAGCTTCGTCAATCCATTTGTTGATAATGCCGTAAACCCGAGCCGGTAAATTGACAATGACAGGAGTATTCACGGCCGTTTCAAAAATAATGTCTATCTCGAAAAACTTCTCTTCATCCTCCACTAAAGGTACAACTTTTGCATTGTGTTCTGGATAGCGCTGCTGCACGTCAGGATTTTGAAAATCTCCATCAATTAACGTGTATAGTAGGTCATACTTCTGATTGAATTCAACCAGAAGCCTAGTTAGCATTGACTTACCAACGCCACCTTTCTCGCCGTCAACTAAGTGAATCATGTTAGTCATTTAATTTCTCCTTATTGGATGCCTATTAAAGGGTTAATAATTTTAACTAAAGCTAGGCCCGACCATTGCTGGATCAAAACCAGATAAGTTAAACGCGCTGTTTTCCAACTCAACTTCTCCCGAAAATTCCTCTGGTTCTTTTTCTTCGGGCAAACTTGCGGGTTGTGAAGTCTCCGGGGCCGTGAATTCCGTAGCAATAGATGCACCTGGATTTGACAAGTGAGCCAAAGTAGCTAAAGGAATTAAACCCGAAGAAATACCAGGGGCAATTGCCCCTAACTCGGTACAATTAAATCCCGCATCTCGGCAAACTTCATCTATCTGTCTGAGCAGATAATTAATGCTTTCTCGCCTCAAATACTCTAATTCTGTGCTAGAATGACTACCGTTATTGCGTAAAGCAGCTAACAGCCACCGCGCTTTTATCAGAGGTAAAATGGTTTCCTTTAAACTAAAAAAAGGATGATTTTCTAGATAAGAGAGCAAGATAGCGTCTTCGGAATCTGGCAAAACTTGACAGCGCCAGCAAAATTGTTTGTAGCGTTTTCTAGGCATAGTTTTTCACCTTTTTTCCCGAACCTCGGTATGGCCCTCCCAGTAGTAGAGCTGCATCTAAGCTGGCTTCAGTTTCATCTAATGAAGGTTCTAAATTTGACTCATCACTCAATTCATTAGAAGCATCTAAGTAGCTATCTTTGATACGGAGATCAGCCTTTTGTTCAGTACCTTCTTCAGCCTTTTGTTCAGTACCTTCTTCAGCCTTTTGTTCAGCCTTTTGTTCAGTACCTTCTTCAGCCTTTTGTATACCAGTCGGAGAGACTGGAGCATTTTGTGAAGTGGAAGCTGCACCTTCTCCCTTCTGAGAGGTTGTCGTAACAGGCTTTCGCCAAACTGCCTCAAACTGAGATTTGAAGTAAGAAAATAGTCCGTAAACATCAGCGATGCGGCAACCTAAACCATCAGGGTCAAGTGTTTTTGGCACTGTTATGCCTGCGTGCCAAGACAGCGAATAATGAGAAAACTGATTTCGCAGTTCTGGCTTCATATATTCAGAAGTACCGCCGCAAAATACAATTTCATCTAAATCGGGCGGCAGCACTTCATTAATCCAATGAGATAGCATTCGAGCGTAGTCAAAGCGAGACAGTTTGACTGCTTCAATCAATTGGTCAACTTCTCGATCTCTAGCTGCCTCCTCTCGATTCCGAGCAATTCGATAAAAGTAAGGGCGGTTGTAGCTTACGCCCGAAGAGGCGATCGATAAAGCCAAACGAGAAGCATCATAGTTAGAGGTTCGCTCTTGAACTAGATCCACCAACCTTACCATTCCTAAGTCTGAAGTTTTGCCCTTACCGACAGCACCGCGTGCCGAAACTATTACAGAAGCATTACGAAATCCCACCATGACAAAAGCAGTTACCCGCTGCTTGAAAGCTGAACCTAAATTGCTGTTGTGGATCAAAGCAATGCCGCCGCCTTCTTGCAAAGCTTGGGTTTTGTCCAAGGTGACGGAGAGCTTACCGGTGGGCGTTTCAAATGAAGCAGAGTATTGGCTTAACAGCTCAAAAAATTGCTTGGAGTCGTTAAACTCGCCTGGGGGCAAGAAAACGGAGATCGCAGCGCTGAATTGATGGCCCAAATCTAACTTCCGCGACACTACCCACAAAGCTGCTAGAGCTTTGTACAAAGCGCTACTGTACTTCAGTCCTGCCAAACCGATGTGAGCGTTGAATTGCGCTGCTGCCAGGTAGCCAACAGCTCGGCATTCATTGCCAATGGCCACCCAAGCAATATTTTCGGGAGATGCCGATGCCAGGTTGGGTTTGGTGAAAGAATTGGCTATGTCTTGGCTCACAGGGCCCACCTGTGACTCCATTACAAACGAGCTTGCTTTACTACCTGCTTGCGAGCCGATGCAAAAAACTCTAGTAGATAAGCCGCCAAAATCTATAGCCATAATCGCATCTGGTATTGATGATTTTTTCTTCATGAATGCTGGCTTTTATTACGTTATAAAACGATAATATTGGCTTCGATTTAAGTCTGACCTCACCATGTGCGGTGGTTTTGGATAGTTAAAATAACCCCCTCCAAATGGCGGGGACAGATTGCCTGTCAAGGAATACATCTCGATTTAAGTCGATTGCTTTGTACTCCCTACAAAGAAAAACTATGCTACGGTTCGCTAAGATGAAATGCTAAGGATTAATTCAAGACGTTAAGGTTGAGTGCTTCTTTTGAGTCGGCGATCGCCTGTTTTGATTGCAGAGTTGGTAATTTCAATGGTGCGATCGGGCTGCCGTATTTTGGATGCAACTTCGTACAAAATATGAATCCCCCTATCCGTAAGCCCATGCCCATTCGCTATCGACCACTCTTACCTCCTACAAGCTCCACACCATAAGTGTGGTAGTTAGTGCATATCGCCATGCCCCAGCGAGTCTCCATCAGCCACCATTTCTGATAGAAATGCTAGGGGATTACTCATATCATCCGCGAAACCAAGGATGGCGCGATCTCGATGCTCGTAGACTAAATCTCCCTGAGCATTAAACAAGAAGGTTGCGCCTCGTTGAGTGAGATAAGCAGCATTGGGAACATACGTTTTCCAATAACTCAGCACCTCTCCCATATTCCGCAGCCGCAAAGTTGCCAATTCAAATGGACGTTGGAAACCCTTGCCACCTGCCCACTGGAATGTGGAGCCTTTGAGGGGTTAAATGTAAGTCAAACTTGATTAATGACATTCCGCTTAGCGTTCTCCGATTTGCTGTCGCCACATGGCGTAGTAAAGCCCCTTCTGAGTCACCAGTTCATCATGGTTTCCACTCTCCACGATTCGACCTTTTTCCAAAACAAAAATCGGATCGGCGTGCATAATCGTAGACAATCGATGGGCAATCAAGATTGTAATTTGCTCTTTCAGGGCTGAAATTTCTTTAATTGTTTCAGTAATCTGCTCTTCGGTCAGAGAATCTAATGCAGATGTTGCCTCATCGAAAATCAACAGCCGTGGTTGACGAATCAAGGCGCGGGCAATGGAAATCCGCTGCCTTTCACCGCCCGATGATTTGACACCGCTTTCACCAATTATTGTATTGATACCTTGTTCCGATTGGGCGAGTAAATTGTCACAGGATGCTTGTTTGAGTGCTGCAATAATTTCTGCATGGGTAGCATCAGGTTGGACAAATTGCAGGTTTTCCTTAATTGTGCCTGCAAATAAATGGGTGGACTGGGTGACGAATCCAATTTGTCGCCGTACCTGGTTGTACCGAATATCTTTGGTGGAAATGTCGTTGTAAAATACTTGTCCGGTACTAGGTTGATATAAGCCCACTAGCAATTTTACCAATGTTGATTTCCCCGACCCTGAAGGCCCAACAAAGGCGATTGTATCCCCTAGATTTGCCGCAAAAGAAATCCCATCCAAAGAATTTTGAGAGGCTCCCTGATGTCGAAAGACAACGTTTGAGAAGCTCAAACGATTCACCTGTCCAATCTCGATGGGTGATTCAGGTCGGCGTTCAATCGGTTTTTGCATCAGTTGATCGAAGTGCTGCAACGATGCTTCGGCTTCACGATAGGTCAGAATAATGTTGCCCAGTTCTTGCAGCGGCGCAAAAATAGAAACAGAAATAAATTGCATGGCAATTAACTCGCCTGTGCTCAACACATCTCGAAAAATGAGCCACAGTAGTGTGAATAAAATGGAGAGCTTTAGCAAGCTAAGCGTCGTTCCCTGCAAAAACGATAAGAGCCGGATTTGTTTGACTTTCTCCATTTCCAGGGCAAAGATTTGGACGGTTTGTGCTTGTAAACGCCGAATCTCTGGGAAAGTTAGCCCCAAACTTTTGATCAGCTCAATGTTATGCAGCGACTCGGTAATAAACCCAGAGCTTTTAGAAGTTTCGCGCATAATTGAGCGTTGTTGTCCTTTTATTTTTTGGCTCAAAAGTCCGGTTAATCCCCCTAAACCCAACACGCCAACTACAAATACGGGCACCAGTGCCCAATGTTTGGTCACAGCATACCAAACCAGAAAACCCACTCCGACGATTGACGAAAATAGGGTATTAATAAACGAATTTATAAAGCGTTCTGTGTCACTGCGAACCTTTAACAAAAGGGCTAGCGTTTCACCGCTTTGCTGGTTTTCAAATTCCTGATAGGTAAGCCTTAGTGTTTGTCGCAACCCGTCGTTGAATATCTGCGTGCCAAATTTTTGCACTACCAGCCGGGTCATGTATTCTTGTATAGCTTTGGTGAGTCGTGACAATACTGCAACTGCGACTGCGATCGCTAATAGTACCAGCACTCCAGAGACTAGCTCTGCATCCGTTTTGGTTCCCCGTTGGGTGGCGTAATCGTCAATGATTTTCCCAAAAATAATCGGGTCTACCAGTGCTAGAACCTGGCTGATACCGGCTAGTAATAACGATAGAACGGCAAGCCATTGATAGGGCTTTAGGTAATTCCAGAGAATACGCATTGACTTATCTGAATTATGCTCCAATAGGTTTCGATCGGCTTTTGTTTGAGTATAGAGTCCACCTGACATCATTTTTTACGGTCTTGTGGTAACGTTACCATAAAAGCACAAACCATCAACCATGCCTTACTGTAGCAGTCTAAGGCACTCAGAATGGGAAATAATTGAACCCAGACTACATTAGCTATTGCCTACCAAGAAGCAGACGCTTACCATCCCACTGGACAAAGAGAGAAATCTTGGAGGAAATCTTTTATCAATTAAAGAATGGCTGCAATTGGCAAGACTTACCTGCGTGACTTGGCAAAAACTCCAAGAGATGTTTTTCACCTATTAAACTCAAACCAATTTTATTGCTCGCTGCGATAAGACTGCCAGTCAGAGGAAAGCGCAGTTCGGATCGTTCTCACCGTGTCTGCAATCTCTGCCTCTACATCAATCTCGTCCGATGGTGTTGCTTCACTTTTATGCTTTGCGGTTGTGGGTGCTGTAGCGATCAACGAACGAGTATATGTAATGGTGATGGGTGTGCGGGGCTAATCGAGCGTGCTTGGGGCGATCGCTTTATCGGGGAGTGTGGCAGTTGCCGGGAGCCAGCGTCAAGCAGGATTATTGCAAACAGAAGTAGGATGAGTCCCGCCGATGCAAGTGCGACGGCAAGCAGTTGCGACAAATCCACCCGCTCAAAGAAGTTGATGGGGGTAATCTGGGTACTATTACCAGATGCTGCTTTGTCAGACGTGCTTTCAATTTTTGTCTCGAATTCTAAGTGCGAAGTTAACAGCAATTCCCAAGAGGAGTGTTAACTTTTGTGCCGTTGATAGCCTCCCATCACAGCATCGTAGGGGCCAGGCTCAGAACCGCTGCGAGTGGCAATAATTTTTTGCAGGGTAGTGGTGAGAACCAGTTCAGCAGGAGAAATACCCAACCACTTACATAAAGCTAAAAAATCCTCAAAGTGGATTTTTGTCACCCAAGCTGGATTCTTAAGGTAAGCATTTTCAGCCTGACAAATAGCGACGATACGGATACCTATTGCTTTTGCTGTGTCCCTGTACCCACGTTTGCCACGCTTTGCTAACACTAACTGGGATAATCTTTCTGCATCAAAATCGCTTGGGAGAAGGTATTCATTGCAGGGTGTTTGCTGCCTAGATCCGCCGAGTACAGCGTCATAAGGGCGGGGTTGTGATTGGTGCATATTTTAGTTCAATCCTAGTAAAGTTCCTTTTTAAGGGGGCGTGATTCCTAATTCCCTTTTGGGGTTTACCCTTCAATCATCTCCAAAATTGTCTCAATGTCTGCGAGTGTTGCGGTTGATTTCTTACGCTTGGCTTTCAGCCTGTTTAACAAGTCAGCAGCCTCTGGTAACTCAATGTCAGAGGGTGAGGTATGGTACAGTTCAATTCTCATGTCACTCACTAAATTCTGTAAGCGCCTATTCTCAGCCTTTAACCATGCCACTTCCTCGGCTCCAGTCATTGTGTCACGCGATTGAGGCTGTTTGCTCTCTACTTCGGAACCAATAATACTATTCGCTGTGTCAAGCGGTTCGATTGTTTTGTCAAGCTGTCGAGCATAATCTAGTGTAACTTCAGCGAGGGCGATCGGAACTCGAATAGTGCGAGTCGGGCCACTCTGCCAAGCTGCTTTAAAGCGGGAATCTTTGATGGAGTCTTCGTGTCCTTTAGGGTTTGGCATAACGAATGAATCACTTGTGTCAAGCGTTTTATTTACCATAACAGTTATGCTAAACAGTGTTAAGCGCGTGACACAGGCAGTTTTTGATTATTGGCAACAGCTAAGGAGGGTGGCGGCTATTTTTCCGACGGTCTTCTAAATTTTTTCACTTCGGCAAAGACTTAGCAGCCCGTCGAAAAAATCCCGCTAGGGGTTTAGACGGCGAAAGGGTGATTTTCCCGCTCACCCCAAAATCTTGTTCTAGGCGGGGATAGCCTCATTTCCAGCCTAAGCCCTGTAACCCTTACCGCTACGTTAGGAAACTCAAATATCCCCCTCTACATCCCTTAACCCTCTTTTGTCACTCTCGTGGTAGTATAATCAGTGACACACCTGAAAAGCATTGCCAGTCCTATGGTAGAGCCTCGTCAACCAGTACCCACAGTCAAATTTATAGATGAATACTGTCAAATTTACCAAAACATATTTCCAGAGCCGTTGCTTAATCAGGGTATGAAAAAAATCAGTTGAAGCTCTAGAAGCTTTGTGGATACTGGTTTCTATGACTTGCATATTTAGCTTCTCATACCGTAAATCAGCAACGCCAGATAATAAAATGCGCGATTCTGGAAGTAGCGATCGATAAAATAGTTAGTCAGCCATCGCCGCCACTCCAAGCCCAGGCGATCGCGCAAATAATCGTAGCCTGCATATAATGGTGCATAAATAACTAATGTTCCGGCAAAAATTAGAATTGTTTGTCAAAATCTAGCTTCATCGTGAGCAGGCAATGCCGAGATTAGCTCGCCTCGCTTGTTGTTGAGCAGCACGCTCAGTCCTGTGTAGCCAAAGGATAATAGGATAACCAACAGCAATAATCCGCGTACCCGCCATTTTTCGTCGCTTGACCAGTAAGATTTGGCGATCGCCCAGAATTGTTTGAGTATAGTTAGATTAAATCGTTGCATTACTTTTATTCAGACAAGGTTGCTCACCTATTTAATATAAGATGAAAATAGTATTGAAAGCGCAAAAATTCCAAATCTTGGCTTTGAAAAATAGCAGGTGTGTCAAACTGTGTCTAGGAAAAATAGCAGCGCTATCGGCAAGGAGTAGTAGTGGAACATCGCCCCTAGTTCCATAAATTGCTCCATCACCAGCAATCTTTACTGATTACTTTCAAGTATTGCCTTCGCCTACAAAAGTCCTTGAATATTCGTGCCGCGAGCGCTGCTAGCTGTTAAATAGATGCGATCGCCATTGGAGTTAAAGGATACCCTCGCATCTATGACATTAAAAGTTTGCTGTGGTATGGTATACACGAATAGAGCAAGATAGTGATTAGAATGCAGATAAATAACCAAACTAAGATAAATTTACTGGGTTTGAGCGATCGCCCAGAAATCACGACTCACACTAATAGCGATAGCTTTTACAGCAAACCCTTTAACAGATAGATAATTGAGGCGATCGCCTAAAAATCACGAATCACAGGAATAGCGATCGCATACAGCAAAACCTCTAGCAGTTAGATAACCGAGGCGCTCGCCCTTCATCGGAGAAAGGGATCGCAGTAACTTGACAGTTAGCCAAAAACACAGTTATAATGCCCCTAAAAGATCGGCGATCGCACTTGAGTCGGCACGCAGTAACCCACAATGAGGTTATCATTTCCCCTAGTTGGGTTGCGTTCCTTAACCCAACCTACAAGATCGCCGATCGCACTAAACTGTTATTTGGAGTAATTTTATTAAGCCAACCCAAAAGAGTGGTGATCTCGCTTCATTAAAAAAAGTGGGTATAGCAACTCATAATAATCGCACTTAATCCAAGCCGCTAGTTGTCGCGCACTCATTGATCTCATAATTAACAAGGAAGAATAAATATGATCACAAATAGTCATTTAATTTCAGGTGAAACATTTATTTCTCGAAATAGATTAGATACTACTCAGGTCTTTCTATCAGACGATGAAATTAACGAAAAATATAAAAAGGGAGAGATAAGAATTGTAACAGAACAAGCTCGTTATCCACTTAATAGTATAGAAGCTATGCTTGACAGTGCAAAATATATCCGAAATCCTGAATACCAACGTCGTAAAAGATGGGACAATACTCGAAAATCTCGTTTAATAGAATCATTCATAATGAATGTACCTATTCCACCTATTTTTTTGTATGAAATAGACTATTCTATTTATGAAGTAATGGATGGACAACAAAGACTGACAGCTATATATGATTTTTATAAAGGAAAATTTGAGCTAGAAGCATTAGAGTATTGGCAGGAACTTAACGGGCGAAATTATCAAAATTTACCTGAGCAAGTTCAAAAAGGTATAGATAGACGATATTTGTCTTCTATTATTTTATTGCAAGAAACAGCTAAAAGTGAAGAAGAAGCTGAATATCTCAAACAGATAGTTTTTGAAAGATTGAATAGTGGAGGAGAGAAGCTAACTGCACAAGAAACAAGAAATGCCTTACACAATGGCAAGTTTAACCGACTATGTATAAAACTTTCTGAAAATGACTCTTTCCGTAAAATGTGGAAATTACCCTTAGAAAGTGAAGGGGAAGAAAAGTTACTTGAAAGTGAATCTTATCGCAAAATGGAAGATGTAGAATTAGTTTTGCGATTCTTTGCTTATCGTCATATAAAGAATTTAAAATCTCCAGTGGATAAATTTTTAGATGAATATTTAAAACAAGCAAATAAGTATTCAGATCAAACGATTGAAAATCTTGAAAATATTTTCCAAATAACTATTCAGTTAATTTATTCTATATTGGGAGATTCAGCTTTCATCCCTCCAAAAGAACAGCGTCATAAAAAAACACCATTAAAAACTATTTATGATCCAATAATGCAGGTGTTTGCAAATAATATTCCCCATAAG
>CASBQF010000340.1 GCA_949127775.1 Oscillatoriales cyanobacterium PMM_0080 | reverse complement strand
CTGCCCCTACCAATCATTAATTGTGCATATAGTTAGGTAGAAAAAACGCATAATTTGTAGGGGCGGGTTTAGCCAAGGATTTTGACACTCACCAACAATCTCAGAACAAAACCCGCCCTTCCTCGCCAACAATCTCGGTACTCATTCTCCTTTCTTTCTAGTCAAAATCCCTTGACTGGGACTAAACAGCAAAGCTACTAAAAATAATCCAAAAACAACTAATACAATTGCTGCACCAGACGGCATATTAAAATAATAACTGAGATACATCCCAGTCACGCTAGCTGTAATTCCAATAATTGCTCCCAATCCCATCATTAAATGTAACTCTTTTACCAACAAATACGCCGTAATTCCTGGCCCGATTAACAGCGAAATTACTAACAGTGCGCCCACCGTTTGCAAACTCGCCACAATCGTCAGTGTAATCGCCGAAATCATTCCCAAATAAATCAAGTTTACAGGTAAACCGGATGCTTGCGCGCCCAGCGGGTCGAAGGTATAAAATAGTAGTTCTTTGTAAAAGAGTTTAACTGCGACTAAAATTATCAAAGTTATCGCAAAAGTCTGCTGTACGTCTGACGGTGCAACGGACAAGATATTCCCGAACAAAAAACCGTCTAAATCTAGTTTTGTTGTCCGCAACAGGCTAATTAGGGTGACGCTAATTGCTAAAAATGTAGATAAAATTAATGCCATAACTGCATCTATTTTGATCCGCGATTGTGATTGAATCCATGCCATAATTACGGCGCTGATAATTCCTGATATAAATGCGCCGATGGAAATATTGAAACCTAGAGAAAATGCCACCGGCAATCCTGCTAATACTGAATGGGCAATCATGTCTACCATCATTCCCATTTGCTGTACGATTAAGTATGAGCCGACTACTGCACAGACAATTCCTAGCAATATGCCGACGGCGAGCGCATTTCGCATGAACTCGAATTTGAGCGGATCGATTAGTATGTTTAACATTGAATTTTCTCGATAATAGTTACAAACTCCATTGATAAAAGTCGGCGGTTGAAACCGCGTCTACACAAACGAAGTCCGCCTCCGCGGACTGAAGAAAATAACGTAATTTTAACCGCCAGTTCTTCAACCCGTGTGCCATCCGGGTTTTGCTTGTATAGACGCGGTTTTAATCGCCAGTCTTCTCACGCAGAAACTAAGCTTAAATCGTATCCATAGGCTTTTTGAATATTAGCAGCGGTGAGGACTTCCCGGCAAGAACCAGTGGCAATTAACTGCTTGTTGAGCAATAATAAATTATCGTACTGTTTTAAAGTTTCGCCTAAATCGTGGCTGATTACTAGCAAGGTTTTGTTTTCTGCTTTGAGTTCGGCAAAAATCTCGAATATAATCTCTTCTGTGGCTTTATCAATAGCATTAAAAGGCTCGTCGAAGAAGAATAAATCAGCTTGTTGGGCGATCGACCTTGCTAAGAAAATCCGCTGCTGCTGGCCGCCGGAGAGTTCGCCAATTTGCCGATCGCGCAAATCCCACATTCCCACCCGCAATAAAGCCGCTTTCACCAATTCCTGCGACTGCTTCGAGGGACTGCGAAACCAACCAGTCTGGACAGTCCGCGCCATCATCACCGCATTCCACACAGTAATCGGATAATCCCAGTCAATTTGCGATCGCTGCGGCACATAAGCCACCCGCGATAACTGTTCCTTCAACAACCGCCCCTCATATTTCACCATCCCCCGACACGCGGGGATCAATCCCAACATGGCTTTTACCATCGTGCTTTTCCCCGCGCCGTTGGGGCCGAATACACCAGTTAATTGTCCCGGATCTAACTGGAAATTCACGCCGTTGAGAGCCCAAATCCCTCGATAATTGACAGCCAAATCTTGCACTTCTAACATAAATTCCAGATTTTGAGAACGATTCTTGTTCGTAGCTACTACAATAGGATAACTTGAAAAAGCAATAACGATTATCGTTCCAAAGGTAAAATGTTAAAGAACTTGACCGAAAAAAGCGGCAGATTGTGCGGTTTGGCGGTTTTGGCGATCGGCTGCGGACTGGTTGGGTGCACTTCCACCCCCAAAGCCAGCAATTCCACGCCAGAAAGTCCCGCCACCACTCAAACTCAAGCCAGTCCCGCCGCCAGTTTGCCAAAAGTCGTCGCTACCACTGGCGTTATCTGCGATATTACTAAAAAAATTGCCGAAAGCTCGATCGACACCACCTGTCTAATCAAGCCCGGAGAAGACCCCCACGCCTATCAAACCAAGCCAGAAGACCGCAAAGCGATTGAAACAGCAAATTTGATTTTATACGCCGGCTACGACCACGAACCCAGCATCATTAAATTAATTAAATCCAGCAGTAATTCCGCAGCAAAAATCGCCGTACACGAACTCGCCGTTCCCAAACCGCTGATGGGCGAACACGAGCACGGCCCAGAAGAAAAAGTGGAAAATAAACCCCACGCAGCAGGCGAAAAAGTTCCCGATCCTCACGTTTGGCACAACCCTAAAAATGGCATCCGTATGGTAGAAACAATTCGCGATGAATTGATCAAAGTTGCTCCAACCAATGCTCAACTCTATACCACAAATGCCACCAAATTAACCAATGATTTAGCCAAAATAGATACTTGGATAAAAGCACAAATTGCGACTATTCCTGCGGACAAACGCAAATTAGTCACAACTCACGATGCACTGAGTTACTATGCCGATGCTTACGGTTTGGAGGTAGCTGGAGCTTTGCAGGGCGTGACTACAGAGGAACAACCAACAGCAGCAAGAATAGCCGAATTGTCATCAGAAATTAAGACATCTGGAGTTCCGACAATTTTTGCGGAAACCACAACTAATCCGAAGTTGATGGAGACTGTGGCGAGGGAGGCAAATGTCAAAATTTCGGACAAGGAACTTTATAGCGACGAGTTGGGCGGCCAAGGTACTGGCGCTGACACCTATGAAGGGATGCTGACAACTAATACTTGTGCAATTACTTCTGGCCTGGGCGGCAATTGTACTCCGTTTGCAGGACAAGCAACACCAACTCCTAAACCATAGTGATTGTAGGGTGCGTCAGTTCAGAATATTTTCTCACATTGCTGATTATTTCGCCTGACGCACCCTACTACTGGTGCGCAGTGCACACCCTACAGTTAAGTTTTGTGCGCACTGCGCCACAAAATACAGCACTCACAATCGCAGGAGTTTTCGATTGTGAGTGCTGCGTTTGCTGCGATGACTTTAAGGTGAATTTTCCTCATCAGTAGTGGGGGGTTTTTGGCCAATTCCCAATTGCTTCTTAGAGGATTTTAAGTCTTTCCAAAGCGCTTTAATATCTTTATAGGCTTTCTCAGAAGTGATTTTGCCACCAGTTTCTAACGAGCAAATGTATGTTATTTTCTGAGCAAATTCCTGCAAATTGGCATTAAATGCCAAGTTTTCTGGCGTGAAATCACCATAGTAGCGATGGCGAGGATGTAAAAAATCTTCTCGTTCTCTCATTGCCCCTTCCTAATTTAAGTTTTGGTGTTCAACTTTTGGTTGTGTCTATGCTGTTAATAGAACTATTTGTACTGAGTATCAAGTCGCTAACTTGCTTTTATTGTATTACGCAATTAGTAATTGTGCTTTTTGCCTCTGTACTTAGTATATTAATGCAATTTTAACCTTAAATTAGTTTTATTTTAACCTTTACTTAACCTTAATGCAAAAAATTGGGAGATGCGAACAGCGCATCTCCCTTTAGATATACTTTACAGGTTTTTCTTGACTTTTGCGGAAGCTCAGCAATTACTTGTGGCACTCGCAGCCGGTGTGGCCGCAGCCGCTGCCGTTGGGGTGTCCGTCTGCGCAAGCAGTGGAACAGTAGGATTTGCCGCTTTTTTCGATCGCTTCAGTGAGGCTGACAACGCACAGGCAAGAAGGACAGGCGCATTTCGTTTGGGTGACGGTGGTCATTTGGGATTCTCCTGATAAGTTGGTCTTTTTATACATATATCTGAACATATATTCAGATGTATGTCAAGGAGATGTAAAAGTTTTGTAACAAAAGGTTGACCGATCGCACTAAAATGAAAATGAGAATTAAAACCAGCCTGGAAAAGATGTCACCGAAGTCTGCTGTTAACGGAGCGATAAGTCAGCCTCACCAACAAAACGATACACCAATGTGCGATCTCCCGCATCTAGTTGACAGTTCGCGAGCCGGCGACATTCAAACACAAGTGCTGAACACAGCAAAAGCCCAACGGATGGCAGAGTTTTTCAGCCTTTTGGGAGATGCGAACCGCTTGCGACTGGTGTCTGTGTTGGCAAAACAAGAATTGTGCGTGTGCGATTTGGCGACGGCTTTGGGAATGAGCGAATCGGCTGTATCGCACCAGTTGCGGGCGATGCGGGCGATGCGGTTGGTAAGTTACCGCAAGGTTGGGAGACAAGTTTTTTATAGTTTACTCGATCGACACGTTTTGGAACTTTACCAAACAGTCGCCGAACACTTGGACGAAGAATCTTAAGGTTGGGGTAATTGATAATTGGTAATTGGTAATCGGTAATTGGTAATGGGCAATTTCTGTATGCGCGGATTCTGTAGGGGCGAGTTCGCCCATATCTATGATGCACATCGACAATACTGATAAACTCGCCCTCCCCAACCAAAGATTCATGCAAGCGATTATCTGTAAAGGGGCCCTGACTGCAAACCAGGGCTTATCCTAATATTAGGCTTCGAGAACAGTGTGACCTGAAGCAACCACAGCCTGTTTAATAGACTCTTCCGAGGCTTTAGCTTCCACAGTCACAGTCTTTGCTGCTAAATCCACATTGATAGAAGCATCGGATTCAACAGTTTGGATGGCTTTGGTAATCGTGTCTCCGCAGCCGGAACAGACGATCGAGGGAACATGAAGTTTGAGTGCCATAATTAAGGGAAATATTGTAGATGACAGGATTGATTCTGCTTTTATATTAATCTAATTTAGGTTTTATATTTGAGGAAACGGCAATGCCGTGTCCGGCATCGGAGGAGACGGCAATGCCGTGTCCCTACAAATATTTTCGGTTAGGGAAACGACAATGCCGTGTCCGGCATCGGAGGAAACGGCATTGCCGTTTCCCTACAAATATCACCTGACACTTAATACTTTTGAATGCAAATTAGCCTCCGGTACGAACCGCCCAACGGCCGCCGCCACAGGCCGCAAACTTGCAACTAAATCAATCATATCCGGCAGAGAAAGAGCTTGTCGCGCGTCTGAAACCGATTTTTCGGGTTGCGGGTGACACTCAATAATCAACCCGTCAGCACCGCAAGCAACCGCTGCTTTTGCTAGAGGTGCGACTAATTCTCGCTTGCCGGTGGCGTGAGAAGGGTCTACAATTACTGGCAAATGAGTTAACTGTTTCAGCGCTACTACTGTACCTAGATCCAATACGTTTCGCGTATAGTTATCGAAGCTACGGATGCCTCTTTCGCACATCACTACATTCGGATTTCCGTGGCTGAGAATGTATTCGGCGGCCATTACGAACTCTTCGATGGTGGCTGACAGACCGCGTTTTAGTAAGACTGGTTTTCCGGCTTGACCGATCGCCTTTAACAACTCAAAATTCTGCATATTGCGACTGCCTACTTGCAGCATATCAGCATAGGCGACAACCGGCTCGATTTGGGCGATCGACATTACCTCCGTTACCACCGGCAAACCGTAACGCCGACTGACATCCGCTAAAATTTCGAGTCCCTCAATTCCCATTCCTTGGAAAGCGTAGGGAGACGTGCGAGGTTTGTAGACTCCCCCACGCAAAGCTTGCACCGATGTGGCCCAGAGTTCGCTGGCGACTGTTTCCATTTGTTCCGAGCTTTCTACGGTACAAGGCCCGCCGACGATTAGCAATTCTGTGCCACCGCAGGAGACTGTTTCTGATAGTTTGACAATTGTCTGATGTTCTGGATGAGATTTGGTGACGAGTTTGGCATCTAACATGACGGTATTTTCCTGAGAAATTAGGTGGTTGACAATAAAAAACCCGAAACTTTTAAGAGTTCCGGGTTGGTGCGAAAAGACAGCGCGACAATTTACCCAGAACTCTTGCGGGGCCAAAAATAAAAGCCGTAGTACCAGTTAGTTGATAGTGTCATTGCTGTTTTCGCTTGTAGTTGATTTGTGGTTGAGAAAAAAGCTAGAAAAAAACAAAACCGCAGGTGTTAGTCTGCGGTTCGCCCGGATGTTCACAGTGATTTATCAATTCACTCCGGGCGAACTTCAGGATACCAAAAATAAAAATAGCAGTTGTTTGTGAACATTAGTAAAGCGCAGTGATTTGTTGATTAAATACAATTGCTATCCAAAACTTAGCACAGATAAATAGTAATGTCAAGCTATTTTTAGCGAAAGAGTCTATCTACCTAATTTTGTGGAACAATCTGCTGCTTAAACTCAAATACATTGGGATTGTTGGGATCGTAAAAAGCCCGCAACCAATGCACATTTGGAGAACCGAAAGTTTCAACTCTGGTGAAATTTTTAAGTCTGGGGAGTTGAGTTTCGTCTGTAAAACGGGGTAAAGGTTTATCGATACGGAAGTAGTGAGTATCACCGTGTACGAAGATAACTTGTCCTGAAAAATTGCGCGTCTCGGCTTCCAAAGCTGCGACAAAATCGTTGTAGCCACTTCTTCTTTTATCCGTCGGATCTAGTTCAAATCCGGGATTTGCTTGGGCGATTAACATGATTCCTTTGCTTTTGTCGCGTTTGGCTAAGGCAAAACATTCTTTAATCCAAGCTAAGTTAGCCGAATTGCGATCGGCATATTCTAAATCGTCCTCGGGAGTGCGGCCCAAATTGTTGTTGCTTCCGGGCATATTAATCCCAGAAAACACAATACCATGATAAATCCAGCGGACATTTTCGCGATATTTAGCAAACTGTGGAGTTTCGCTTTGGCGGGTGAGAGTCAAAGTGCGCTTTCCCTGACTTTGACTACCTTGACTAAAAATTTCCCGCAGTTTAGCAAGTCTTTCTATCGGTTTGTAATTGCCTTTACGGTGACAGTCAGTCCATTCATTGTCACCATAAATCAGAATAAACGGCATCTCAAAATTTTGAAATAACTGCTTGCGGCTGACAAAAGTTGCATCATCGCAGAGACTCCCACCGCTTTTGATATCGCCGTTGTGGACAACAAACGCTGAGGGCGATCGATTGATATCTGCAATCAAATTGGGAAACTTTGCTTCTTGTTCTGCACTGTAGGGCAAATCGCCAATTAAAGCAAATTCAAAAGGTTTATCTGCCGAACTTTGGGCGTAACTTAAAGTACCTAAACCGATCACCGATGCAAAAATTATAAATCCAACAATCAAATATTTTTTAATCATTTTAAAAGATGGGTACAAATATCGATTATTGATGATACCATAAACACGATAAACTACGATGACAGCCGTAAGGTGCGCAGTGCACACCCTACAAATAGAATCTGTGCGTAATTCCTATATAATTAAGTTATGAAATTTCGCGTCACGCTCTCAATAATAGTCTTTTTTGTGATTGGTGGCTGCAATGTCCAGCCTCCAAAAAGTAACACCCAGCGTACAGAAAGTCAAGCACCAATTGCAGCCGCTGTTGGCGTGAAACCACAGCCGGAAATCAAAGAAGCAACATTAATCGCTGTTGGCGACATTATGATGCACAGTACCCAAACGCGATCGGGCTACGATGCAAAACGCCAAACATACAACTTTGACAGTTTTTTCACACCAGTTAAGAATATCCTGTCAAAAGGCGATTGGGTAATCGGAAATCTCGAAACACCTTTAGCGGGCGAAGATGTGGGCGGATATACGGGATATCCGCTATTTAACGCACCGGCTGAATTGGCGGATGCTGCTAAAAAAGCTGGATTTAATATCTTGACAACGGCTAACAATCATGCTTTGGATAGGGGAGAAAAAGGAGTGATTAGGACGATCGCCAATTTGGGCGATCGCAAAATTGCTTCCACAGGAACAGCCGAATCTGTGGCTGAGGCTTCACGCACTTTAATCAGCACCAAAAACAACATTTCACTAGCCATTCTCGCTTATACCTATGGCACAAACGGCATTCCCATACCTCAAGGCAAAGATTATTTAGTTTCGCTAATCGATCAAAAAAAGATCATCAAAGATATTGCCAAAGCCCGAAAACAAGGAGCGGATATTGTCACAATTTCCCTGCACTTCGGCGATGAATATCAGCGACAGCCAAACACGCAACAAAAACAATTAGTTGAAAACCTCTTAAAAGCAGGCGCAGATATCATTCTCGGTAGTCATCCCCACGTCGTCCAGCCTTACAAAATCTTTAAATTTCCGGGCAAAAATGGCAAGACTAGAAAGGCTGTTGCAATTTATTCGATGGGAAACTTTATCTCGGGTCAGACGAAAGATTATACAGACTTAGGCGTAATATTTCAAGTAAATATTCGTAAAAACTTTCCTGAAAAAACTACAGAAGTTACTGGAATTAAAGCTATTCCGACTTGGGTACACCAATATACTCTGAACAATCAAGTTAAATATCGAGTTTTGCCGTTAGAACAAACAATAACTCAGAAAAAAGATGCGCTGTTGGCAAGTTCGCAGTATCCAGTTTTAGAGGCACAGTTGCAAAAAATGAACAAGCATCTTAACTCATTGAATAAAAAAGATAAGACGGCGGTTGAAACCGCATCTACACAAACAAATTCCGCCTCCGCGGAATGAAGAAAATAACCTAAATTTAAGCGTTTGTTCTTCCAATCAACTTCTCCCTCTTCTTTCGCGTCCTTTGCGCCTTCGCGGTTCGTTTCACTTCAACTGCTGAATCAGCCAAGAAAGCGCTCCTTCCACATCAGCAACCCGATCGACATCGGGAATCGGCGGCCGCTGCACCATCACAACCGGAATTCCCAGTTCCCTCGCGGCGACAATTTTGGCATAAGTCGCAGCACCGCCGCTGTTTTTGCTAACAATTGTATCAATCTGATATTCCAGCAGCAATTGCCGTTCGTCTTCCAATGAAAAAGGCCCCCTTGCTAATAACAATTTACCGTTAGGAATTCGAGTATTTGGTGCAGGAGGGTCGATCGCCCGCATCAAAAACCACATAGCATCCAAACCCGCAAAGGCAGCCAATTCCTGTCTCCCAATGGTCAAAAACACCCGCTGAGACTGCGCTGATAAAGCCGTTACAGCCGATTGGTGGCTGGCGACTTCAATCCAGCGATCGCCCTCCACCATCTCCCAAGCTGGGCGCACCAGCATCAAATAGGGGATATTGCACTCAGCCGCAGCAACCGCAGCATTGGCAGAAATCCGATCGGCAAACGGATGAGTTGCATCGATTAAAAGGTCGATCGGGCTACAACGCAAAAACTCAGCCAGCCCAACCGCTCCACCAAACCCCCCAATTCGCACCGTACCCATTTTTGGGGTCAAAGGCTGCTTAGTGCGTCCTGCTAGCGAAGATACGACCTCAATGTCAGCGATTTGAGATGCTCCTACAGCAAGGAAAGCAGCATCCCCCGTTCCCCCCAAAATTAGCAAGCGTTTTTTCACAAAAATATCCTTAAGGGCTCTACAATCTGCGGAGGCACGTGAATGTTTGTGTAGTCGCGACTTAAGCCGCCGAGGCTTTTCAAACATCCTCTAACAAACACTCACAATTTCGGCTAATGTATTCAGTAAAGTTTAAACTACCAACATCTATGATGCGATCGCTCTTGAGATTTTTTACAGTAATAATTTTCACCGGATTAGTTTGCTTCGGAAACATCATGCCCGCAGCAGCACAAGTTGAGACGACAAATATTACAGATCCTCAACAGGAATTAGGAGAACTAATTCAAAAAGCTTTTGAAGCTACAAATGAAGGCAAGTTTCCCAGCGCTGAAAATGTTTGGACTGAGATCATTGAAAAGTTTCCCGATCAACCCGCCGCTTGGAGCAACCGAGGCAATTCTAGAGTAAGCCAAAACAAGCTAGAAGCAGCAATTTCTGACTACGAAAAGGCAATGGAATTAGCTCCAAATGCCCCCGATCCATACTTGAATCGCGGCACAGCATTAGAAGGTTTAGGACGCTGGTCAGAAGCGATCGCCGACTACAACCACGTGCTAGAATTAGAGCCGAAAGATCCAGCAGCCTACAACAACCGAGGCAACGCCGAAGCAGGTTTAGGACAATGGAAAACAGCAATTGCCGACTACAGCAAAGCCTTTGAATTAGCGCCGGAATACGCCTTTGCACGCGCCAACCACGCCCTCGCACTTTATCAAAATGGGCAACCTAAAGAAGCAATTCGCAATATGAAAAATATTGTCCGCAGATATCCTCAATTTGCCGACATGAGAGCCGCCCTCACCGCCTGTCTTTGGGAGGCCGGAAATCGCGGTGAAGCTGAGAGCAATTGGGTAGCCGCAATCGGCCTCGATTCCCGCTACAAAGACCTCGATTGGGTTGCGAAAACCCGTCGATGGCCACCAGTTGTAGTCAGCGCCTTAGACAAATTCTTGAACTTGAAATAATGTAGTATCAAATCCGGCTGGGCAGGAATGATGTTGACTGTTGACTGTTGACTGTTGACTGTTAACGGTTTGAACAATTCTGATCCTACCGGAAATAATGTAAGATATTACGCAGAGTCAGGATACGGCAGTGCCGTATCCCTACAATTAATCCGCCGATGTCTACATCTCTCAGGTTGTTCTAATAATTATTTTGGGTAGGGAAACGGCATTGCCGTGTCCAGAGTTGCTCAGATTAACTGAACTTTATATGATATCAAATCCGGTAGCATTGGAATTATTAGCCGAAATTAGGAGACGGCAGTGCCGTGTCCCTATCCTAGATTAATTGTAGGGAAACGGCACTGCCGTGTCTTAGCATCGGAATTATTAGCCGAAATTAGGAGACGGCAGTGCCGTGTCCCTACCCTAGATTAATTGTAGGGAAACGGCACTGCCGTCTCCTCTATATTATTCCGGTGCAAGGAACTAATATGAATTCCCAAATCCGTGCAGGAGTCAACTCCTCGACATTCCTCAAGACAGATACAGCACCAGCATTTTGTAGCGCCGCAGTATAAGCCTCGCAGCGCACAGAATCATCCAAAACGTGAGGCGGCAAAATTCCGATTCCTAGCCAAACTCGATTTGCTTGTAATTCTCGTGATTTCAAAATAGTGTAAATATCCGCAACAGTATCTCCAGCGTAAATTACGGGTAAATTTTTGGGTAAATTGTGCAGGCTTTCTAACTGTTCAATAGCCATGAAAAGTCCAGTCGGATCGGGTTTTCCAGGTGCATCTTCCATCGCTACTAATACAGGGGAATTTAAACTCAGTTTTCCTGACAAAACATAAGTAGCTTCATCACGCATTGCGCCGCTAAAAAAGCCCCAAACAACTCCTCCAACTGTTAAATTTTCTAGGTAAGCCGGACTTAACAGCAGCGGTTCGTCGCAAATGTAACCAGTCCAATTTTGATCATCATTCCCGCGATAGCGACTTTGGAAAAAAGCGACTAATTCATCATAGTTAAGAGAGAGTTCGTTTCTCGATCGCCCAATCCCCTCAAAATAACGGCAAACAAACTCAAAAGACGCTTCCCAATCATTATTCCACACTCCCTCAGACTTCAGAGAGTCGATATCCACAGAACTCGGGCGAAAAGCACCAGCCGTGAAATGCTCCACCGCATCCGCCAGCGCCCGTCGGTAGGAACCAGACACATCGCGCACCACACCGTCAATATCAAAAACTAAAATAACTCTGTTCACAACTTAACTATCCTTGTATCTAGGGCGGGTGAAAACCCAAATTTTATCTCTTCCGGGCCCTAAACTCAGCCGCGCGACAAAACTTTTAATCGCCAATCACTCATTTTTGAACAGAATGTGGTACGCTTAGCGATTGTAGAAATTTTTAACAAGTTCGATCGGAACCCTGGAGGTTTGCTTGTCCAAGTTCATCTTAAAAGTTCTCTGGCTAGAAGAGAATGTTGCCCTCGCCGTTGACCAAGTTGTCGGTAAAGGAACTAGCCCGCTGACAGCTTACTTTTTCTGGCCCCGCAAAGATGCGTGGGAAGAACTCAAAAACGAACTCGAAGCCAAACACTGGATTGCTGACAACGATCGCGTCGAAGTCCTCAATCAAGCCACAGAAGTAATCAACTACTGGCAAGAAGAAGGTAGACGGCGCCCGATGACTGAAGCTCAGTCAAAGTTCCCCGAAGTGACTTTTACCGGCAGCAACTAAGCCTAGCTTGAAGCTGCTCCCCATATAAATTGTCTGTTCTAGTTGACGTGGGGAAGGAGAGAGGGAAGAAGCCGAGAAAATTTAACGCTTTGCTTTTTCCACCTCGCCGCGAAAAACACAATTTAAATGCACTACAGCTTATCAGAATACTAACTCCGATTTTCAGAAATACTCGGGTCTTGGGTGGTGACTGTTGACTATTGACTGTTTGAATAATACCGATGCAACCGGAAACAAATAACAAATAACAAATAACAAATAACAAATAACAACTAACAACTAACAACTAACAAATAACAACTAACAACTAACAAATAACCTCTTCGCGGAAATTATGGGCGCTGAAACGACGATCGACCAAAGCGGACAATTACCGCTGGTAGTAAATCCTGATATTCTCAAGCAAGCTATCCTCTACAAAATTAATACTCGCGTCAACGCTCGTGGAGAATTAATTTTCCCCTGCATACCGGGAATGCTCAGTGAGTATCTCAAGGCGATCGAAAAGCTATTTAGCACTCTCGACAGACCCCTGCCAGAAGAGCGCAGAGACGAACTCAGTAAGCTTTTAGCGATTAAATTAGAACAAGGCTACCGCCACTCGACAGCATCGATGCTGATCCTGCAATACGAATCAGTGCAGCCGCCACAAACTGGTTTGGCTTGCAAATTGATTATTAGTAGCTCAACGGTTGGAGACCAGTACAAACACTGGATAGACACCCGAGAACCTCCGCTGTTTGGCTCTCATCCCGATGCAAAATTGATGGCAACGGCTGCTAAATTGGGAAATCCCGATCGCATCCGCATCTTAGACGTAGGGGCTGGTACTGGCCGTAATACCTTGCCACTGGCGAGATTGGGCTATTCTGTGGATGCGATCGAACTAACCTCCGCTTTTTCAGAACAATTGAAAACTGCCTCCGAGGCCGAAAACCTTCCCGTGACTGTCACCGAAGGCGATGTGCTCGACCCCTTAATGCGAATGAAACCAGCGCGCTACCAGTTAGCAGTTGCCGCCGAAGTCATCTCACATTTTCGAGACAGCGATCAAGTACGGCTTTTTCTAGCTAAAATGTGCGATTTTCTCTGTCCCGGAGGCGTGTTGCTATTCAGCACCTTTTTAACCGTCGGCGACTATCAGCCCGATCCCCTCGTGCGACAAGTGGCCCAACTCTCCTGGTCTACTTTATTTACACCCCAAGAACTTGCTGCGGCAATGGAAGGATTGCCCTTAGTCCAAATATCCGACGAAGTGGTGATGGAGTACGAGCGCCACCACTTGCCGGCAGGAGCTTGGCCCCCGACGCCCTGGTTTTCCAGTTGGGCCAGCGGTAGAGATGTCTTCCCGATGGCAAACGCCCGCCCGCCTATGGAATTGCGCTGGATTTTGTGTCGTCGCAGTTAAGTAGAAGGAAGTTCGGCAACGGATTGTGTAACGGATGTAACGGATGTCAGGAAGAAGGGTGTGTCCCTGTCGAGAAGCTATAAATTCGAGAGATAGTCTCACAGCGACGCACCTGACAAAATAATTCAAAAAATAAGCCCAATACCTCTTTTGGAGTAATTTTTTTTGATAATTTGTGTATTTTCTAGACGAACACAGCAATCGAAACCTTTGACCGGAAAGAACACTGGCCTGATATCTCTTTATTCCCAAAGCATAAAGCCGGCTCGCTGTCAAGATTTTCCTGTCAATACACAATAATTTACAAAAATATATATTATTATGTAAAGGTAGCGAAGCTCGATCGTCCCTGTGCGAGAAACCCAGTTTCTGATTAGATCCTGTGTTGACAAACCTTTGATTTCTGGCAAAAAATTGTGCCAATCGAGCCAAAGAGTAAAATTCGATCGCCATCTCGAATTCGTGCAACTATAGTTAAGATGAATCAAACGAACCTATTCCTCAAGACAGATGACACTTTAGAGGAATCGCATTATCCAATAAATTAGCTCGCTCATCAGCGATGCTCCTGAGAAACAAATATGCTTTTAACACGTCCACTACAAGCGTTTGGAGCAATCTTCAGGCACAAACCTTCAACAAAAAGATCGATCGAGCCAAAAAGCAGTAAAAGTTATTTAGGGGGGAATATTGATTCCGCTCCAAATCAACAACTTGAGTGGTATATCCAACTCGAAACACTGATGAGTAACGCGAAATCTTCCTGCACCGATGAAGAAATTACCGCTTGGCTGCGCGGATTGCTGACAATTGCTTGGGCAGACGGCAACTTTGACGAAGACGAGCAAAAAATGATTGCCAATCTAACTCAGGATCAATTAGATCCAGTATCTTTCGATGCCGGTTTTGAACCGATTGCCCCAGAGGAACTAGCTGCTGCGTTAGGCAAAAGCACCGCCAACGGCGAGAATTTTTTGAGAACAGCAGTCATGGTAGCCTTAGCAGACGGTACGTATTCGCTCTCCGAAGACGAGATACTTTACAAGTTTTGCACAGCTTTGGGTCATAACGTCGAGGCGATCGAATCTCTGCGACACACCATCGAAGCCAGCAACTGTCAGCCCCAGGGGCCAAGCAGCCAAGCAGCCGTTGATTATGTAGCAACACCGCTTTCTGCGCGGCCACGTCAACCTAACCACAAAAATGTCCTGCAACCGGTCAAAGACTGGCTTGACGGCTGGGAAGTTCACGATCCCAGAGTCGCACATTTTGTCTGCAAAATGATTCCGTCTCAATGTCCGTTTGAGCGAGATGTCGTACTATTTGGTCGCAAAATCGTCCACATTCCGGCGATGTGCCAGATTAACCCGCTGTACGAACAATTGGTGGGGATGCGCTTTCGAGCTCTCTGCTATTTGGCAGATGATTGCAAGGAAGATGTATCGACATATTGTTAGTGGGAATTGGGAATTGGGAATTGGGAATTGGGAATTGGTAATTGGTAATTGGTAATTGCTAATTTCCTGGACGCAGAACCTTTATTTGTAGGGTGTGGACTGCGCACCGGTTGAGTTTGTAGGGTGTGTCAGGGCAGAATTTGTTGAACACATCCTAATAATTTCTCCTCTGACGCACCCTACGATTAGTTACTAAAATAACTTATACAAATTATCTTTCATTCGCAGATATTAGGAGCAGGAGACGGCAGTGCCGTGTCCCTACGATTAATTGTAGGGACACGGCACTGCCG
>CASBQF010000339.1 GCA_949127775.1 Oscillatoriales cyanobacterium PMM_0080 | reverse complement strand
TTTTCTGGCGTGTCGTCCACTACTAAAATATTAGCTCGATTCGTTTTTGGTGAAGTTAAATTCATCGGTAGTTACTGTTGTTCGCTGCGATCAATTATTGCCAAGATTCTGTCATATTCAAAATCATTAATGCAATCTTGAAGTGTGTCCGCCAGAGAGGGGTTGACAGTGTGGATTTGTGCGATCGAACTGGCGATCGCCTCCATGTCCACACTCAAAATATTTTGCTTGAATTGGGCCATCCATTCTGGAGAAAGAGAGGCAAGAGCCTCCGGTGTCAGCACCTGCTGACTTGAATCCCCTAGACCTGCCACACTCACTGGTGCAGGATCTTCATAAATATAGCGTACTCCTAAATGTTTCCCTATTGCCGCAAAGATATCTTCCTCTCGGAACGGTTTCCGCATAAAATCATCGCAACCCGCCGAAAGAATCACCGCCCGTTCCTCCTCCAAAACGCTAGCAGTCAGGGCTACAATCGCCGTTGCTTGCCCGCCAGTTGTAGTTTTAATCTGTTTGGTTGCCTCGTACCCGTCCATCACGGGCATTCTCATGTCCATCCAAATCAGATGCGGTTCCCACTCCCTAAAAATATCCACCGCTTCTTGACCATTATTTGCTTCTCTCAACTCAAATCCTAGTGGGCTGAGAAGTTTTACCAAAAGTTGGCGGTTCAAAGGTTTATCATCCACAATTAACAAGCGGTAAGTCGGCTGATTTGGTTCGAGGCTAACAACTCGACTTTTAGTTTTTTTGTTTTCAATATCAGCAGCTTCAACCAGATGAACTTGGATATCAAACTCAAACAATGCACCCTTTTCGACATCGCTGCTAACACTAATTTCACCTCCCATTAATTGCACGAACTGTCTACTGATAGCTAAACCTAAACCCGTGCCTTCCTGAGAATCTTTGCCCGTTTTCGTCTGCACAAATGCTTCAAACAACTGAGGGATTTCCTCAGCAGCAATGCCTGCACCGGTATCTTGAACTTCAAAATGCAGCCAGTAGCGGCCGGGCAATTGGTCAGTGCTGTTTTTGGATACCTTCCGCCTTCCTCCTTTGACTTGCACCGACACTCCCCCTTCTGAAGTAAATTTAATTGAATTGTTGAGCAAATTAATTAAGACTTGGCGCAATTTAACTTCATCGGTGCAAATGTAATGGGGAACTTCCGCCTCCCGATCGAACATTAATTGCAAGCCTTTTTCCTCAGCTTTGAGAGCAAACATATCTTCTAAATCACCGAGCAATCGATACAAATCGAAGCTTTTTTCATAGACAGTAGTGCGTCCGGCTTCGATTTTTGACAAGTCTAAAACTTGGTTAATTAAAGCTAGTAAATGTTCGCCACTGCGCAGGATAATTCCGACATCTTCTTGATTTTCTTGTGACAGAGTTTTACTGCGGATCATGACTTGAGCAAAGCCGATGACTGCATTCAAGGGCGATCGCAATTCGTGACTCATATTGGCGAGAAAGGTACTTTTAGCTTTGTTTGCTGCTTCGGCGGCTTCTTTCGCCTGTAGCATTTTGAATTCCGCTTGTTTGCTATCAGTAATGTCTTTAATAAAACCTTCGTGGTAAAGTAGATTTCCAGCGTCATCGCAGACAGCGCGACAATTTTCGGAAATCCAGATGATGCTGCCATCTTTGCGATAAATTTCCGCTTCAAAGTTAGACAGTATCCCGTACTCGTCGATCAGCGCTGTAAATTCGTGGCGGCGGTTGGGTTTCACGTAAAGCTGGTTCTTGAAATTCGGCTGTGCTGCGATTAATTCTGCGGGGGATTCGTAACCGTAGAGGTTAGCTAAAGCGGGGTTAGCGCTGATGTATTTTCCGTCACCGGCAGTTTGAAAAATGCCATTCAAAGCATTTTGATAGATGTTGCGGTACTTTTCTTCGGCTTCCCGGAGTGCGGTTTCTGCTTTTTGGCGATCGGTAATATCGCTAGAAATCGACAGAAAACAAGCTTGTCCGTCAATATCGATAGTTTCAATCGACAGCAACGCCGTTCTTTCTGCACCACTCTTATTCCGAAATTTGAGTTCATAATTGTGAAGTGCCGTCTTATTTTTCAACATTTGAATCATGCGATCGCGTTCTGCTAAAGTCGCCCAAAAATTCAGCTCTACCGCTGTTTTACCAATAATTTGCTCATGACTGTAGCCAATCATCCGGCAAAAGCTGTCATTTACTTCTATGTGAGTGCCGTCACTAATTCTCGTAATCGTAATTGCATTTGGACTCGAACGAAAAGCTTTAGAAAACTTTTCTTCTGCCTTAGCAAGATCGATGGTACGTTCTGCAACTTGCACTGCTAAAGTTTGGTTATATTCCCTTAACAATTTTTCCGCTAGTTTGCGTTCTGTAATATCCTGAAAAGCGCACATCCCATAGATAATATTTCCTTGCACGTCATAAATAGGAGTTCCCGAAACTTGCAGGGGAACAGTTTTGTCAGGCGAGGAGATTTCCATGTCATCAACAGTGACACTTCTGCCCTGCAAAGCATTGAGAATTGGGTCGCGTTCCGCCGGGTAAATTTCCTGAGTTTCAGCTAAATAAACTCGGTATGATTCGCGCAAATTTTCGGCATTTGCTGCCACAATTCCTTGACCTAAAAGTTTCTCTCCTGTAGGATTAACGTAGTGAGGTTGACCGTTTGGCTCTGCAATAAAAATGCCGATTGGTACTGCATTGAGAAATTGTTTAACTCGGCTTTCGCTTTCCGAGAGTGAAGTAAATGAATGCTGCAATTGCTCTGCCATGCTGTTAAAAGAAGCGGCAAGTTCTCCGAGTTCATCTTCACGATTGAGAGTGAGCTTGGTGTTCCATTCATTCCGCGCCAAAGCTTTCGCCGCCGCATTCAATTTTAAAATCGGCCGCACCACCCATTTAGCAGTCAGAATTCCCAGAATTGTCGCCCCGATCAAAGCTGCAACTGATAGCAAAAAAGTCGTGCGTGTATTGGCGTTAATTTGCTGCATAAAGTCGGACTCTGGCACAACTACCACAATCAGCCAATCCAATCCTCGCTCGTCTTGAAAAGGAGTTACCTGAATAAAATTTCGCTTGCCGTCAACATCAAAGGTAAGCTGTTGAGGATTCTTGATTTTATCTAAACTTTCGTAGGATTTATCTAAATGCTGTGCGGTTTGGCGAATTATCAGATTCTCGCTTGCTGAAGCTTTGATGCGTTTGGCTTCTTTACCTTCTACCGTGAATTCTTGAGTCGTCGTTGAAGTGGCAACTAACATTCCGGATCTCTCCATCACAAAAGTTTGCCCCGACTTACCAATTTTGAGGCTGACGAGAAATTCTTTGATTTTGGAAAATAGCAAATCGCTGCCAGCTACTCCTAACAGCTTGCCAGCGTCATCGTAGATAGGTAAAGCAGCAGTAATTGCCAGTTCTCGGGTCAAAAAATCTGTATAAATTGGAGTCCAAATAGGTTTTCTTGCGGCTGCTGCTGCTATGTACCAAGGGCGAAGTCGCGGATCGTAAATCTTGGGTGAAATTTCCACTAATTTAACGCGGTTTCCCTGAGAGTCGGCAGTAAATCGAGCTAATTTATTGCCAGTAGATATGTCCGCAGCAGAGATCAAAGTTTGATATTTAGTGCGAATTGCTCCCGAGTGGTCTCCATTTTCTTTGCCTGTGTAAATGATGCTGATCGAATCAAAGTATTGAATTTGTTCGAGGAAATGGTGTTCTAGTTTTTGTGTTTCCTCTAGCTTCAACTGCCCCAATTTTACGCCTTGAACGTTCAGGTGATTGACAATGTGGGGGATTGACATATAATTTTCCATACGGTCTTTGATGCGATCGCTAATTTCTCCGCGCAACTGAGCAGCGACATCGTTGACTGCGCGCTGACCGTTTTGGAACGACAGCCAACCTACAACTCCTACTGTGCCGATAATTTGCACTAAAAAAGGAACTACGAGCACAGTTTGTAATGGAACTTTGCCGATAATTTTGGTAGCAAAGCGATTGAGCGGTTTAGGAAACATATTCATTCTATGGCAATTCTCAAGTGAGTAATTGGTAATTGGTAATCTTGCCCTGAGCGAAGTCGAAGGGTGGTAATTGGTAATTGGTAATAAAGCTGACGAGTACCTCACAAAATTTGAGAAACGTCATCAGAATAATAGAATTTGGCAAGGTAAATTAGTAGATGTTTAAAATCTTGGAGCGATAGACGAGCGAGTCATATCAAATTCGGTTAATTACTTAAGAAAAAGTGTTTGTAATGAGGATTTTAGTCCTCAGATTTTATGAGGACTAAAGTCCTCACTACAAACCAATTTTATTGTGGTTGTTCGAGTGGATATGATAAAGCACTTATCTGAAAAGTGATTTATCCTGTCCACCGCCTACTTATTGCAGGCAATGGAGATTACTATGAGTACAGGCTGGGATTGTACATTAGGATCGCGAATTAAATAATTTATACAAGTTTGTGTGATGTCCCGCCCATCCCACAAAAACCATTAAATTGTAAGTTATTTAATTCTCATTCCTTACCGATCGCACTACAGGATATGAATTTAAATTACTATAGCGTATTTCTGCGGAGAGTATGTGAAGCGAGGCTATCCCGAGCGTGAATTGCACTATCGGGAGTCGCACTCACCCCAAAAACCTGGATTTACCTGCGATTCAACTCCACCCTTTCGCCGTAACGCAATAGCATATCCAAACTCTCCAAACGATTTTGCCAAGTTTGCACCTGATAGCTATTGTCGGCAGAATGCAGGCGCATGGAAGATTGAAATTGAGATTTAAAACTAGCCAACAATCTTTTAGTAGTTGCTAAATTTTCTGTAGAAGGATTGGCTGCCAATTTGCTGAAAGCTTGTGCCAATTCGTCCGATCGACTTTTGAGCACTTTCAGTTCAGATTCTGACACCCGCAACTGATTGTTAGCCAACAAAAAACTCCATTCCTGCTTGAGAGCAGTATACCGCGAAGCTGCCGCCGCAAACGGCTGTCGGTAAGGGATCGGTTCCGCAGCATTCGTTGAACGTACTGGCCTGCCTTGAGTGCGGTTAAAAAAGCCCTGCATCCCGCTACCGATACTTTCCACTGCAAAAATAGCATAGCCCCCAGTCGGCAAATCGCGCAAAGCTTGAATTTGGTCGATCGCCACAACTTCCGGCAGACTCAACAACTTAACCGAGGGAGAAATCAAAGCCGAACCGAGCATTTGTTGCTTTGCCAAAGGCTCCGTAACGCGCTGAAGTCGGTTAGTATCCAAAGCATAAGTCATCGGCACAATCAAGTCTACAATGCCTTGACGAGCCCAAACTTCCCAATTTTGTTGAATTTTGTAAATCCGCTGACTTTCCGGGTGCGGAAATACTGCCACCGACAGAATAGTGCGCCCAGAATTCTGGCCCAAAAGCCGATAAACTTCAGCTACAAAAGTATTAATTTGAGTTGTTTTGAACTCAACCCACTGTCGCCACAGATTGCCGGAGCTCGGGGAAATATTCACCGGATCAGTACCAGTTAACTGCTTGAATTGCTGCCTCGCCGCCGCACCATAGCCGTAGGTAAAACCCGCATTGTCATCTTGAAAAGGATAGCGAATATAGTCTAATTGGATTCCATCTACTTTGTAGCGGGTGGTAATTTCGCTAATAATTCGCAGCAGATAACTCCGCGCTTCCGGGTTCGCTGGATCGAGATAAGATTTACCATCATTAGGATTTTGGGTGCGTCCTTTGTTATCAATATTTGCCCAAGTTGGATGAGCGGAAAGCACCGGCCCAGGATAAGATCCAGGTTTGCCAATTAAAGCATTATGACGTTTGTTTCCGGCGGCAAAAGTCCAAATCCAAGCGTGCAATTCGATGCCTCGCTCGTGAGCTAATTTAACTGCCGATTCTAGGGGGTCCCAGCCAACTGTGAGGGGGTTTTGTTGCGGTGCAACTTGACTGGGATAAATTGGATATCCGGCATTCAATGTTTCAAAGAAAACTGTGTTGATACCGGCGGCGGCAAGTCGATCGAACACAGCGGCCAAACCCTGTTCCGATCGCGCTGCGACGATCGTACCGCGATCGAGCCAAACGGCGCGAATTTCGGCCCCAACACGCTGCCCTTCCTGGGGGTAATTTTGCCATAGCAACTGTCGCGCTTCCACCCACTGCTTTCTGGCTGCCGCGTAGTTTTGCTGTTGCAGGAGTTGGTCAAAATTTTGCAAAGCCTGCCGCGCGGTGGCGATCGCCCGACCCCTGGGCCCTTGCAAAACAGGCGGGCGACTCGCAGCCGGGCTGCCGCCACTGTTGCTTCCGGCGACCAATTGATTAGTGTTGGCAACACTCAGATTAACGGGCGTATTGCTTGAATTAGCGGCTGTCAGGGCGCTTTCAAACCTGCCGAGGAGGTTGGTGAGTTCTTGGCGCATCAAGTACGCTTCAATGCTGACGATCGGCTTATTGGAATTTACCTGTACATCCAAACCCGCCGGCGCCGACTGATCCGAAGGATCTGTAAAAGTGGCAGGTACTGGATCTGGAAGTACACCCGATGGATAAAGTCGGCTCTGCGGGGTATTGCGCGGCGAACTAGGCGTGTTTCTAGGAACTCGGTCGGGGGGAGGCTGGAGTGGGGGCGCGGCGGCTGTTGACGGCGCAACAGGCGAGCCGACTGTGCCTCCCCAGCGGGCGATCGAGGCCCGCAGCCAAGCCTGATCTAAAGTTGCTGAACCGTCGCTACCCCAGCGCCAGCCGAAATAGGTAGCGCGATCGGTGGCGATCGCCGCAGAGGAACCAGAACTATCTTTCCAAGTAGCGACAGTTTGACTATTTGCGTCGGCGGGAATCAAGACACCGCCTTGGACGGAGGCATTTGGTTGTGCAGCGGGAACCCAATTGCTAGAAGCGGTGCAGGCGAGATCCCGACAGCGCGATCGGGGTTGGGGTGTCGCCTGCTGGGTTAACGGAAAAGCCCAATAGGCCCCGAGGAGCGATCGTAAAGATTGGCGTACTAATGCCGGGGAACTACGCCCGACTGGCCCCGAAGCAATCAAGCGGCCACCCTGCGCGGCCCAAGCTTCTAAAACTTTAAGTTGGGCCGGAGTCAAAGTTTCAATGTTGGGCAAAAACAGCACGTTAACGCCTGCTAAATCCGTCACACTTTTGATTTGTTCGAGATTGATTGGTTGGTAAGCAATGCCACTTTCCCAGAGGCGCGTGGTGATCTTCACCCAATCGGGAGAATTTTCGGAACTGCGAACAACGCCCAGAACTACTTCCGCGAAACTTGGAGTGGGAAATAGGATGAATATATTGAGTAATGTACTTGCTAGAGTTCCAATTAAGACTCTTTGCAAGAAAGTGAAAAAGCGAATTTTTCGAGCCTGGGAGAAGGTCTTAGGCATTTGATCGGGCTTTTTGATTTGTTGCATTGACACGAGAATTACTCACTACACCGTTTAGGAAAATTTCAATAACAATTTAGAGTAATTAATCCGCACCATACAATTTTTTATCGTGTCCTGCAACCTGAATCAGGAAAATAGGCGATCGAGCGATTTTAGATTTGGGATTTTAGATTTGGGATTTTAGATGAAAATCTGGGTATACTGCTCATGATTGTTGACTGTTGACTGTTGACTGTTGACTGTTTGAATTTATGGACTTATGAACAATACCGATGCAACCGGAAACGATTTTAGATTAAAATTTGCGTGCATTTGGGTTGAAAAACCCAACATACAATTTAGATGCGGGACAGCCAACTGTCAACAGCCAACTGTCAACTGTCAACTGTCAACTGTCAACTAGCAGCTTCATTCACCGGGAATCGATCGATTAACTGCATCGCCCGACAAGCATTTCTGCGCAAAGAATCGGAAACATGAGGAACATGAGGAATCTGAGATAAGAAATCCAAAGTCCGGCGTAAAATCCGCACCACATCTCCTTCATCCAAACTCGTATGACTAATCAGTTCCAGCCATTCAACGCCCAGAGCCCACTGTTCTACCAAAGTCACTATGTCCCGTTCCAACCAAATCGGGATTGCAGCTTCATGACGATACTGTACTTGAAACAATCGGCGGCGCAGGCCTTTTTGCAGATTGTCCAAAGGTGCCAAAACTTCCGCAGACAGTGAGTAATGAGTCCAACTGTCAGGCCTAGAAACTTCTGTAACTAAGGCTGCGCAAGCAGCAGCGAGGTGGTGGGGATCGAGTTCGTCAAACTCCGAAGACATCAGCGACAAACCCAGCCAGAGTTCGTTATCGCCACGAATGGCGGCACAGGCTTGACCTAAGATTGTGGGCACTAATCTTTCGGAGGAGTCATCTCGATTTACATCTGCCGAAACTACTCTTTCCAAACAGCCGAAATTCAGCAAAATGTCAATTAAGTTGACAAATTGCTCCCAATAGCGAGCTCGTTGTTTTTCTAAGTCTTGTTCGCTTTTGCGGACTTCTTTTTTCAATTCTTCCCGGCGGCGCTGGCGTTTGAGCAAGGTAGCGGGATTGCCCCATTCTAGAACTGGGTGAATTTCTAGTTTAGCTTCTAGGGCTGTGATTTTCTCCTGTTGCTCGATCGCCTCTGGGGTCGGTTCCGGTATCGGTAATTGTGGGATCGATTGAGCAATTGAGATCGTTTCTTCACTTCCCATGCGACACTGGCCTAGTCTTAGAGCCATTTCCGGCGGCGGAATCAAGGTATCTGCCATACTCGATCGGGCTAATTCGACGTGCAGGGTAGCTACATCGCTGATGGCGACGACATACCAGCGGTTATCTTTGCCCAAGCACACCAAATTTGGTGCTTGGCCCGAACCTGCGGTTTTGGCGACTAATATGGCGGGGACAGGAGTTGTGTGCGATCGTTTGGCTGTCGGGACGTGCTTGCCTTTGAGACTCAAAACAGTACCGAGTACGGCAAAAGCCACCGCCACCGACATCTGCTTAATTCGAGCTTCTTCTGCTTGCTGTAATAGAGTTTTCAGCAAACGTTTATCTTCTTTGAGTCTTCCCTGCAATTTTTCGTAATGGGCGAGCTGTTTTTCCAGGGTAGAGACATTACCTCCGGCCGCCAGAGACTCTTCGAGTAACTCCAATTCTGTTTGCAATCGGTCTAATTCCGATTGCTGCGGCTGTAAGTACAAAGTAGACAGGTATTGACCAAAACTGCGCTCTACCAACTCTTGAGCTTCATCAAGGGTGTGAGTTTGCAGCAAATTCAGCACCATGCCGTAGCTGGGCGTAAACTGACTGGCGAGGGGGTCGGCCTTGGCTGTTGCCAAATAGGAGGCTTCTTTTGCGCCTTCAAAGCGCGTTTGAACTGCGACCACGTGCCCCAGCTCGTCCATGCCTCGGCGACCCGCCCGACCGGCCATTTGCAGGAATTCTGAAGCGTTTAGCAGTCGGTGTCCCTTGTCGGTGCGCTTGGACAGGGTGGAAATGACTGTGGTGCGGGCGGGCATATTAATCCCGGCTGCTAGGGTTTCGGTGGCAAATACGACTTTAATCAAACCTCTGCCAAAGAGTTCTTCTACTAAACCTTTCCAAGCGGGTAAAATGCCTGCATGGTGGGCTGCGATGCCTTTTAAAAGTGCTTCTTTTTGACCGAAACGTTCGGCTTCTGGGTTTCGCTGTAAAAAATCATCAATGATCCGTTTGAGTTCGGCTGTTTCGGCTTCGTTAACCAGGGAGAAATTGCCTACTTCTGCTACTGCTTGATCGCACCCGCGACGGCTGAAGATAAAGTAAATTGCTGGTAGCATATCTCGATCGTCCAACCGAGACAAAACTTCAGTCAAACTCGGAGTCGGAATGCTACCTCTTTCTGATTTTTGGGCCTTCTTTTTGGGGATTAACCGCAGATTAGCTCTTTTGCCAGTCTCGTCTAACAGGGGAAATATCCCTTTTTGATTGGCGAAGTGGAATTGCAGCGGCACTGGCCGAAAGTCTGAGTAGACAAGCTCTGTGGGCCCGTGAACTTTGTTAATCCAGTCTGTGAGTTGCCCGCTATTGGCTACGGTTGCTGAGAGGGCGAGCAGTTGAATTTCGCTGGCACAGTAGATGATCGATTCTTCCCAGACAGTACCACGCTGGCGATCGTTCATATAGTGACACTCATCGAGCACCACGGTTTCAACTCCGGTGAGGGAAGCACCTACAGCGCCGATCGGTGTACCGTAGAGCATATTCCGAAATATTTCCGTAGTCATCACCAAAATCGGCGCATCTCGATTGAAGGAGATGTCGCCCGTCAGCAAACCTACCATCTCGTCTCCAAATTGATGGCGGAAGTCGCGCAGTTTTTGGTTGGATAGAGCTTTGAGGGGAGTGGTATAGAAGACGCGCCGCCCCCGGGAGAGTGCTTGATGGATGGCGTATTCGCCGATTAAAGTTTTCCCAGAGCCCGTGGGAGCGCACACCACAACGGATTTACCTGCATCGAGGGCGGCGATTGCCTCTCTCTGAAAGTTATCTAGCTCGAATGGAAATATGGTCTTCAGATCCAGCGCTGGGCGGTTCTGGGAAGTTTCTGACACAAGGATTATTATGAGGTTTCAGGGTAGGTATGCTTCAATCTTGCCGAAAGCAAGGCAGCAGAGGACTGTATTGATTTTAGACCAACGCCCGCCGATCGGCACTCGAAGGAAGAAGTCATTAGTTATTGGTTACTGGTTATTGGTTATTTGCTACGAATGCCCCATTCCCCATTCCCCAT
>CASBQF010000338.1 GCA_949127775.1 Oscillatoriales cyanobacterium PMM_0080 | reverse complement strand
TGTGGAAATAGAGGACACGGCAGTGCCGTTTCCCTACGTGGGCATCTGTGGAAATAGAGGACACGGCAGTGCCGTTTCCCTACGCGGGTATCTGTCGAAACGGAGGACACGGCAGTGCCGTTTCCCTACTCGAAAACTGATTTTATATCAACCCAAAATGATAAGATTATTCTCAGATAAATTGAGGGCAAGTCGTTGCTAGAAGAACGCGCTTACTGGTTGGCATGGTCACAAATTAATGGTATCGGGCCGATTTTGTTGCAAAGATTGCACCAACATTTTAAGACTTTGGCAGATGCTTGGACGGCGAAATCTGTAGATTTGATGCTAGTAGAAGGGTTTGGTAAGCAGGTAATTGATACAACTGTGCAAGAACGATCTAAACTCAATCCTGAAGAATTTATCGAACAACATATTATTAAAAATCCCTGTTTCTGGACACCCGCAGACAAGGATTATCCCAGCTTATTATTGGAAATCCCGAGTCCGCCACCGGTGCTGTATTATCGCGGTTTAGTTGATGTCAAAGAGAATCAAGGAATTACGCCGACGGTGGCAATTGTTGGCACTCGTAGTCCTTCGGAATACGGCCGCCGCTGGACTCGTAAAATTAGTGCGGCTTTGGCTACCAATGGTTTTACTGTTGTTTCGGGATTGGCGGCAGGTATTGATACGGAGGCTCATACAAGCTGTTTGGAGGCGGGAGGCAGGACTTTGGCTGTTTTGGGAACTGGGGTCGATATCGTTTATCCTCAGTCAAATGAGCGGTTGTGCGATCGCCTCGTGCAGCAGGGATTGGCAATCAGTGAATATCCGGCGGGTACTCAACCGAATAAAACTAATTTTCCGCGCCGCAATCGGATAATTGCGGGCTTGAGTCGCGCTACAATTGTGATTGAAGCTCCACAGAAATCGGGGGCGTTAATTACTGCTTATCAAGCTAATGAGTTTTGTCGGGATGTGTATGTTTTGACGGGAAGGCTGGATGATGAGCGATCGTTTGGTTGTTTGGAATTACTGAGTAAAGGTGCTCATCCTATTCTCCCGAATCGCGATCGACAGTCCAGTGAAGATAGGTTGCTGGAAATGCTCGGAGCTATGCCAAAATTGGATAGCGCGCAGCAGTTGTCGCTATTTCCGGCAAATCCAGCCCCTGAAAGGCAAGAGCCGCTATTGGATGCAGAGTTGGCTGTGGTGTTCAAAGCTCTGGGCTCTGGGCCAAGTTCTCTTGATACAATTGTGGAGGCTGCGGGATTGGAACCGGGAACGGTTTCTGGTATTCTTTTGCAGTTGGAATTGTTGGGATTAGTTTCGCAGTTGCCTGGTATGCGCTATCAGCGGTGTTGATGGGTAAGAAAATAAGACGGCGGTTGAAACCGCGTCTTGTCAGACAAAATCCGCCGACGCGGATTGAAGAGTTAAATTAAATTGTAGTTTCAACCGGGTGATATCAATTCCGGCTGCGCCGGAATAATATAGAGGAGACGGCAGTGCCGTGTCCCTACCGCAATCAATTGTAGGGAAACGGCACTGCCGTCTCCTCATTCTGGCTGCTAATAATTCCGATGCAAACGGAATTGATATCATATCAATTCCGGCTGCGCCGGAATAATATAGAGAAGACGGCAGTGCCGTGTCCCTACCGCAATCAATTGTAGGGAAACGGCACGTGCAGTCTCCTCCATCTCTGGGGGATTTTTCCCCCTACCCTCAAATTAACCCGAAATTAACTGCACTAATACTACCAGCAGAAACTCCGCTGAGAGAAGCTAGAATCTCTCCAGTTTGGGCAAACCGGATTAATGTTGCACCGCTATCTTGACTAATCGCCAATTGCGAGAAACTCAGCCCGTTACCCAATGCTAAGAAGTCTTTACCGACTTCAAAATCGGTAATAGTATCAGTCCCAGAATTGGTGGAAAGTAGGAATTTATCGACTCCCTTTCCTCCAGTCAAAGTATCATCTCCCAAACCGCCATTGAGTAAATCATCTCCCTTGCCACCAAGCAAGATATCATTACCATCATCGCCGTTCAAGATATCAGCACCGCGGCCGCCAAATAAGGCATCATTACCGCTAGCGCCGAGCAAAGTATCGTTACCTTTGCCTCCGTAAAGAGTGTCATCTCCAAGGCCGCCGTCTAGGAGATCATTGCCTCGTCGGCCGTTAATCGCATCATTGCCGCTAGTGCCGGTGAGGATGTCGTCGCCATTTGTGCCGTTGATTTGACCTGGGGAATTGCTGCCCAAATCAGCGTCGCCGGTGACAAGAGGAGTTGCAATCCCAGCAGGCAATGTTACGGCTTGAATTTTGCTATCTAAAGCAGCACCAGTATTGTCGGTAACTAACTGGGAAATTGGCTTGCTTCCGGCACTAACTGCTTTGAAGTCTTGGGTGGTTGTTCCCAAAGATACTTGTTGGACGCGGGCAACTGCTTCGGGAATTGATGTTGCTGTTGGGTTGGTGACAGCGCTATCAATGCGCTGATTTGCTGTTGCCATTACTGTCGCGGATTGCGAGGTAATTTGGGTGATTTTTTGAATGTTGAAACTGGGGTCAATCTGCTGTATTTTAGCAGTGGCTTGCTGAATTATTGGTTCTAAGGCGGCTGGGTTGCTGAGATTTAAGATAGCACCGGATTGAATTTTATCGCCCATTGAACTGACAACAGCTTTGACAAGATCGTGATTGGCTGCACTGGATGCACCGTCAATCAAAGCGACTGTTTGAGTGATGACGTTTTGGACTTTCACCATTGCTGCTAAGACTTGGACTCCGCCCGGTTGGTTGTTGTTGGTGGCGAGGATGGGGTCTAAGGTGGTCAGGTCAATATCAGCGGGGAGTCCAAAGGCTGCTTTGACTAAAGATTGCGCTGATTCTGGTTCAATTCCTTTGTCGATTAAGTCGGCGATTAAGCTGGTTAATAGGGTGACTACACTGGAATCGGGAGGTGCGGTGACTGGGGTTTCTAGGGGTAATCCGGTGGCGGTGTCTATGCCTCCGATCGCGACTAGATTGCCTTCTTCTGGGTCGATTTCTCCGTTTTTGTTTTTATCGAAGATGTCGAAGGGGATATCGAGATTGAATTTGCCGCCGCTGTCAGTAGTTGTGGATGGTTCGTTGGGATCTTTGATGCCGTTTTTGTTGGCATCGAGGAAGAGATTTGCACCAGAAATGTAGCCGTCAATCACAAAACCGCTGAGGGAATCGCTCTTGAACCGAATAATTTCGCTAACACTCGCGCCAGATTTATCAGTTCCCGTCACTTTCAACCAATATTTAAACGATTTTGGGCGATCTGGACTGAAATTAATCGTGCGAGTTGTGGGATTAAAAGTTAGCCAGGAAGGCAAAGGAATTTCCGGGAAACTTAAGTCGGCAATTGGTTTGCGATAGTAACCGCCTTTGAGATCGGTTTCTGACGTATATGCAGAGGGACTCAAGCTACTAACATCTGCTAGGGCGATCGAATAACTAATGCTATCGCCGGCATCGGGGTCAGTATTGGTATCGGGAGCTAAGGTAAAAGTGTTGCCAGTTTGAGAGAAACTTAGTGCTGCACTTTGCGAAAACACAGAACGATTTACAACTGGCGGTCGGTTGCGATCGTTGTCCGCGATCGTCACAGTAGCACTAGAGGGTTCACCTATCTTTTGGGCATAGTAGTCAGATTCTAAAGTAATGACTACTTTCTCGTCACCTTCTACTAGCCTGTCATCACGGACATTGACAACCATATTGACGCTGCGTTGACCGGCTGGAATGATGACCTCGCTTCGGGACTGATTGTAAATGTCCAACTGCCGATTGGGTTCGGACTCGGAAACCAATTCATAATCTATACGGGGTATAGCAGCACTGGGTATGGGAGTGTAGTTCGGATCGTCGTATACATAATCGACCTTGAATCGGACTGTCAGTGGCTTATCTAAGCTGCCACCAGTACGGGTAATGGTGAATTTTCCTGGATTGGGTTCTTCAACTATCGGATCGTAGATTTCCGCGGCATTGGGATCTGTAGCAGTGATGGTAAGCGTTGGCTTGATATCGGGGGCTGTAAAAGGTTTTCCTTCTACAAACGGTGAACCAGCCCGAGCACTGTCGATCGCCTGTACACTCCAGGAATAAGTTTGTGGATTATAAGAATAATTAGGATCGTAAGGGGTGTAGATTAAGTAATCTGGCTTGAGCAGCCAACTGTACTCCCCGTATGAGTAGTCCCTCGCTTGGTTAGCATTCCCCAACTGCACTACTTGCCGAGTCCCGTCATCACTGGACATTGGCCCAACAATGTACTCTTTAACATCGCCACTAGCGTTAGGATTGGAAGTAGTCCAAACTCGGAGGTTGTAGCTTAAACCCCGATCGGGAGTTTTAGAATCCGTTGAGGTACCACTCTCTTTTAAGCGCCAACTTAATACAACTCCTTCTGAGGTATTCTGAGTGTTCAAAAATTCAAATTGAGGTGCAGAGGGTGGCGTGTTCGCATTAGGGGTATTGTTGCGGTAGACTTTGACAAAGCTGCCAAAAGTGCCATTGCCTAAATCATCTTTTGTTGTGAGTGCAATATCGAGTTTGCCGTCCTTGTTGTTGTAGTCTCCCCAAGAACTAGGGCTGGCAACATTATTAGGAAGCCCTGAATCGGAGATGGGCGTAAAACTGCCAGACTCATTTTGTCGGTAAACTTTGGCATTCTCACCCGAACTATTCCCTTCTGTTTGCAGGATATCCAGCTTGCCATCGTTGTCATAGTCTCCCCAAGTAGCGAAACCAGTACCGATCCCCAGAATCCCACCCCTCTCAAACTTAGTCTCATTATAGATGCCTTTGTTTATAAGCACCGTGGTCAAGCCAGGAATCGGCGACCCATTGGGACCCTTTCCACCTGTAAGCAAGATATCTAGTTGGCCATCGTTGTTGGAGTCTCCCCAAGCGCCGTCAGTAATAGGTTCGTTAGGGTTTTGATTTTGCAGCAGTGGCTTGCTCTCTTCGGTAAAGCCATTGCCAGTGTTGCGATACAATTTTGCAACGTAAATTGCTGAACGGTTGTCGCTTTTTAAACCGGTGTCGCCTGCCACCAAGATATCGAGTTTGCCATCATTGTTGTAGTCTCCCCAGGCAGCATTGCCAATAACACCGGGCAAGCTAGCCCCAGTCTCTTCCTCAAAGCTAGTGCCGACGCTAAAGGTAATGCCGTCGTTAAAGCCAATGCGGTCGTTGCGGAACACTTTGGCAATGTATCCTGAACTCGTGTCACCTGTGAGTACGAGATCCTGTCTGCCATCGTTGTTGTAGTCTCCCCAAGCTGCGGAACCGTTGAAAATACCAGGCAGCTTTGCCCTGCCCTCTCGCACAAATTTGGGGTCAGTCTCCTGGGTTTGGTAAGAAGGGGGCCGATTGTTATTAATCTTTTGGTTAACGTACAGCCTGGTGCTGGGGGTGTAGCGTGGCGAACCAGAGGTGTCTCCTGGAAGAGGATCATTAATTACGCCTGTGAGCAAGATATCGAGATCGCCATCATTGTCGCTGTCTCCCCACGTAGCAGAAGGCTTGGCATTATGCTCCTTCCCATTTTCCTGAAGCAAACCTCCGTAAACGGTAGGCAGCCCTGTATCAACAATTGGTTTAAAGCTACCGTTTTCGTTGCTATACACTTTTGGGGTGTAAGCCGATCGAGGAAAAGAAAATGAGTAGTTGTTTGGTACACTACCTCCTTCCATCACCAAGAGATCCAAATCGCCGTCATTGTCGAAGTCTCCCCACGCATTAGGGCCGACAAAACCAGGTATCCTCAGATCGAGTTCGTCAGTGAAAACTCGATCGAGAATTTTCAATGTCGTAGAGTTTTGAGTGCCAATACTGGCATTATCGGCACTAGCGATCCGAAATGCTATTTCTTCTGTTCCCTCAACTAGATCGTCCGGTAAGATATCAATTGTGAAAGTTTTGGTAGCTTCGCCTGAGTTAAAGGTGACTTGACCAGAGTAATTAGAGGCAAATTTCCAATCTTTTCCCACAGTCGCTGAACTACCAGTAACAGGTTGTAGGTACGCCCGGGAAATTTTGCTTAAATCCCCAGTGCGAGTGAGAGTAATTTCTTGCTGAACGACTGCTGTAGGACTTTCCTGGACTGGGTAAGTAGCTTTGGAAAAACTTATCGTAGTAAGCCCATTAAGAGGCAAATCGCCAGTTCTCGGTATTCCCAAGGGAGTTTCATTAGATTTCGGTATGATGATCGGTCTGTTTGTACCACCTGTTCCTGTAGTGACTGGCGGTTGCGGATTGACTGTGACTGGTGGATTGACTGTGACTGGCGGATTGACTGTGACTGGCGGATTGACGACTGGTGGATTGACTGTGACTGGCGGATTGACTGTGACTGGTGGATTGACTGTGACTGGCGGCTCGACTACCGGCGGATTGACGACTGGTGGATCGACTACCGGCGGATTGACGACTGGCGGCTCGACTACTGGTGGATTGACGACTGGTGGATTGACGACTGGCGGCGCTACATCATTATCAGTAATCGCCACCGCGACATTCGGAATCCCAACAATCCCGTTATACTTAGCATCAGCACTCGTAGCTGTATGAGAAATACTGCCCGTATGATTGCCTTCAACAACCGCATCATCCGTAGCCGTGACTGTGATAGGTTTCGCCACATTCCAATTAGTAGAGTCAAAAGTAATAGAGCCGATCGCACTTATTTGATCCCCTGTAGCAAAACCAATCGTCACAGGCGCGGTGGGCTGGGATTTTAACTGAACGCTGTACGTCCCTGTAGCACCGCCTTCCGTCGCACTTGTACTCGTCGGTGAAATAGTCACGCCTGCCGCATCATTATCAGCAATCGTGGCAGTCACAGGAGAAATCGTCAGATTGTTATACTTAGTATCTGTGCTGACCGACTTGTGAGTAATCGTGCCGCTGTGGGTTCCTTGGGCTATGCTGTCATCGATCGCACTCACGGTCACATTTTGAGCAACATTCCAATTATTCGGCGTGAAAGTGATAGGTGCGATCGCACTAATTTGAGTACCAGCGTCAAAATTAATCGTGACATTTGCAGTAGGTATGGTAGTCAGAACCACGCCGTAGGTAGCCGTTGCACCGCCTTCAGCAATATTTGTACTACCGGCCGATTGGACGATCGAAATACCCGCACTATCGTTATCAGTAATCGATGCTGTCACATCGGGAATCACTTTGGCGTTATAACTCGCATCGGTACTGCTAGCTGTGTGTGCGATCGTCCCTGTGTGCGTTCCTTGTGCTAAATTGTCATCGATCGCAGTAGCAGTGATAGTCTTCTCAACATTCCAGTTAGTGCTGTCAAAAGTAATTTGGGCGATCGGGCTAATTGCATTGCCAGTATTAAAGGTAATGTTAACCGGTGCCGTGGGTTGCGAAGTTAGCTTGACTTTGTAACTGCCCGTTGCGCCGCCCTCTGTGGCTGTGATGTTCGTAGGTGCGACAGTGAAGCCGGCAGTGTCATCATTGGCGATCGTAGTTGTCGCAGTTGCCGTAGTAATTGCAGGTGTCAACCCAGGTGCAACAGGATTCGATAGCGTAATTGCGATCGTTTCGTCAGGTTCAACTAATCCGTCGCCTAACACATTTAAAGTGATAGTTTTCGATGTTTCCGCCGCCGCAAAGTTGATTGTGCCGGTAATATTAGTTGCCCCAGAAGTGCCACCGATGCTGTTGTAGTCGCTGCCGTTAGTAGCAGTTCCTCCAATTGTATAATTGACGCTACTCGCTACCCCAGTGCCGCCGCTGCGAGTCACAGTAAAAGTTAGGGGAGTTGTGCCAGTGTTGCCTTCGAGGATACTGGGAATACCAGCAGCAATGGCGTAAGAAACAGTACCGTTAGCAGCAATAGTTAGTGTAGTTTGTTTGGTTGTACCGGCAACCCCGCCAGTAATTGTACCAAAGTTGAGAATTGCGGTTTCGGCGTTTTCAGCTATGTCGTCGGGTTTGATAGTAACTACAACATTCTTGGTGAGTGCCGCACCTGTTGCACCTGCGGAGAATGTTATCGAGGTAGGTAAAAGGGTGTAGTCAGAATTTTGGGTGGCTGTGCTGCTGGAGTCGATCGCAATTGGCACAACTACATCGCTGAAGGGAGTGCCGCCGCTGATGGTGACGGGAATATTAACTACTGTGTCTGTTGTTCCTTCTGTACCGCTGTAAGTTGCCGCACCAAAATTAACTGTATTGGGTGTATTCAGCAGAATTGAAACATCCTTAGAACCGCTAAAATTTGCTGTTGCTAAGTCGGGTGTTCCGTCCGCGTTAAAGTCACCTGCCACAATATAAGGAAAAGCAGAAGAATTCGTCGCGCTCAAGCTGATAGTTGTACTAAAATTGCCAGTACCATCCCCAGTTAAGATAGAAACTTTACCCTCGAATCTCCCTACGGCTAAATCTAGTTTGTTGTCTCCATTCAAGTCTGCGATCGCAACTGAATTTGGATTGGTGGGCATGGGAAAATTTTTAACAGGCCCAAAGCTGCCCGTACCCGTCCCCAACAGGATGGAAACATTGCTGCCGCGTACTATAGCTAAATCGACCCTATTATCTCCGTTAAAGTCTGCCACATCCAGGTCATAAATAGGGCCGGCGGCTACACTTAAATTGCTAGCAGGGCCAAAACTGCCTGTACCTGTTCCTAACAAAATATAAAAATTGCCCGAGTTACTGTCCGCGACAGCTATGTCAAGGTTCCCATCTCCATTAAAATCGCTGGTGACGATCGCGGTAGGAAAGTTCCCCGCATTAAAATAAGCAGTAGGGCCAAAGCCACCCGTGCCATCCCCCAGCTTGAGGGAAATTCTGGTATCGTTACCGTTGGCTATTACTAGGTCAAGGTTGCCATCTTTATTAAAGTCTCCCGCAACAACGCCAGCAGGATTTAGCCCTGCACCCAAGCTAGTAGCTGTCCCAAAGCTGCCTGTACCTGTTCCTAATAAGACAGAAATGTTATTGCCTGTTGCTATAGCTAAGTCAAGGTTGGTATCTTTATTAAAATCCGCCACAGCTATTGAGGAGCCGCCTCCTCCAGCAAAATTAATAGCAGGAGCAAAAGAGCCCAATCCATTTCCCAGCAGGATAGAAACGTCGCTAGAACCAGTGTTTGCTACGGCTAGGTCTGGTTTGCCGTCTTTGTTAAAGTCACCGCTAGCGATCGCACGAGGAGTTGTCCCTGCAAGCAAGTTATTTGCTGTACTAAAACTATTCAAAACATACTCATAACCCGCTAATACTTCTGCTGCAAATACCAGCGGTGTGTTAATTTCCCCGGTTGTTGCTGCGAGTTTCCAATCGCCACCTTTTGCCGCGCTTCCCGTGAGGTTTTTGGAAGCGGCAACATTGGTATTTGTGAGTTGGGCGATGCGTTGGATAAATGCGATCGCACTTAATGCCACATTACAACCATAAATCAGAATGTCCGCGCCCTGTGTGAAAGCACTCCGCCACTGCCGCAATTTCTCGGAATAAGCTTCGAGATTGTCTAAACTCAAGCCACCGCTACCCAGTTGTAAGCGGCCGGGACTGCCGTGAGAAATAATGTGGATGCTGTCAATATTTGTGCGATCGGCTAAGATGTGAGTAATTTGGTCGATCGCATCCTCATTCCCATCTAACACTACAACTTCCGTACCGGGTGTTACCCCAGCCACTAAACTTTGATAATCTGGTACTTGAGTGTCGATAAAGGCGATCGACTTTACTGAAACTGGAACATTTAAATTGGGCATAATACACCTATTTTGGGTTTAAAAAAAAGACAAAAAGTCTCCCGTTTCGTGAATTACATACGAAACTATTTATCAATTTAGATTTACAAAGACGCAGCAGCCTTGCGCGACAACTTGAAGATGGAACATCTGTTGTAGCAACAATAACAGTTTTTTTAGAGGATATATATAAAGTTTTCTGCAAAAATCCCCTGTTAATTAAAGTTTTGGTAAAGACGCGGAAAATACTTAAGTATTATTACTTTGATGAATCCGAGATTGGTTTACCATAAATATTTTTGAAACGTAAGTGTAATTGTACTGAAATTTTAAGTCAGCAATTTTGATACATACTTGAGGGTGCGTAAGCGATTAGTCGTGCAGAAAATTCGCCCTTCTCACACACCCTATTAAACTGTTGATTACCGCAAACCAGCATCAATCTCAGCCAAAATCCCCTCAGCATCCCCGCACAAAGCCTCGTGACAGCAACCGTTACTCGCCAACAATCCCCCCCACTGACTCACATCTCCCCGGTTGTATTGCAAAGCAGAACCGTCAAAACGAGTAAATCGGCCGCCCGCTTCCGTCAAAATCAATTCCGG
>CASBQF010000337.1 GCA_949127775.1 Oscillatoriales cyanobacterium PMM_0080 | reverse complement strand
TGGAATCTCGAAACTGATGAGTTTTTTTATTCGGCGCAGTGGCAAGAAATGCTCGGCTACAAAGAAGGGGAAATCTCGAATCGCCGATCGGAATGGTGGAGTCGCATCCACCCAGAGGACATCGACTCGGTAAAAGCAGCTTTAGAAAATCACTTCGCCCAAAAGACACCGGATTTTTCAGCCGAATATCGGATCTACGGCAAAGACGGGAGCATCGTCTGGGTACTCAACCGGGGTCAAATTTTGCGTAGCGCTGCGGGAAAACCGCTCAGGTTCGTCGGAACTCATACAGATATTACTCCCAATCAGCAGTTACAACTCAAAAACCGCGATCGGGATAAATTTCAAATATTTGATTCTTTAAAAGCAACAGTAATTTTCCAGATGGATGCGGCGGGGATTTGGACATTTCTAAACCGCGCTTGGACTGAAATTACGGGTTTTTCGGTTGCCGAAAGTTTGCAAACTAATTTTTTAGATTGGGTACATCCAAGTGAGCGCCCGCTATCGGCAAATTTATTGGAGTCTTTGCTGTCTGGGAAGTCGGAATTTCATCGGCGAGAATTTCGATTTAAGTGCAACTCGGAGTCGGACACAAACAAGTTGGGAATTCACAGTAATTCGGGCTTTATTTCCGTTGAAATATTTGCCCAAGTCCGGCTGAATTCCCAAGGTGAAATAGCGGGAATTTTAGGGACTTTGCACGATGTCTGCAACCGCGTCGAAGGGGTTGAGGAACTGCGAGAAAGCGAGCGAGCAATTCGATCGCTCTACGAGGTAATGGTGGGCTCGGAAGGCTCTTTTGACGAGCGAACGGCTCGCTTTCTGGCTATGGGTTGCAGTCAGTTTGGTATGGATATTGGACTGTTGGGCAGGGTTTTGGGCGATCGCTACGAAGTGATGGCGGCTTATGTACCCGAAGATTTTCCCTTCGGATTTGCCAAAGGAGACGGTTTTGCTTTGAGCAGAACCTTTGAGCGAGAGGTTTTGCGATCGGCTGAACCTATTTGTATCGAATCAGCCGGCACTACTCAGTGGCGGTATCACCCCGCCTACGCCGTGCGCAGGCTGGAGGCTTTTGTCGGTACGCAGGTCATAGTGCAAGGTCGAGTTTTTGGTACTTTGAGCTTTACTTCCCGCACCGCTAAACCTCCTTTGAAACCGCTGAATTTTGAAATTTTGAAGTTGATGGGAAATTACATCGGCGCTGAAATTGCCCGCGAAGAGCGAGAAGGAACTTTGCAGCGACAGTACAAGCGCGTTTTGCTGCTCAAGCAAATCACTCAAAAAGTGCGATCGACCCTAGATACGCAAGAAATTTTTCAGACTACCGCCACCCAAATCGGCCGCGTATTCGGCGTCAATCGTTGTACAATTCACACCTATCTTTCCCAACCTTATGCCCACCTTCCCTGCGTCGCAGAATACCTCGAACCAGGCCACGAATCAGCTTTAGATTTAGAACTTTCTGTCACTTACAACCCCTACACTGAAAAACTACTTGCCGAAGATATAGCCCTAGCCTCTCCCGATGTGTTTACCGATCCTTTGCTAGAATCTTCCGTGCCGATGTGCCGCCGCATTGGACTAAAATCTATGTTGGCAGTTCGCACTTCCTATCAAGGAAAACCGAATGGAATTATTACATTACATCAGTGCGATGCAACTCGCCAGTGGACTCCCGACGAAATTGAACTATTAGAAGATGTTGCCGCTCAAGTCGGAATTACCTTAGCTCAAGCACAACTTTTAGAAACCGAAGTTCACCGACAGCACCAACTCGCAGAGCAAAACGAAGCTTTGGAGCAAGCCCGACAAGCTGCGGAAGTTGCTAACAGAGCTAAGAGCGAATTTTTGGCCACGATGAGTCACGAAATTCGCACTCCGATGAATGCAGTCATCGGCATGACTGGTTTATTGTTGGATATGGAACTAACTCCAGAACAGCGAGATTTTGTGGAGACAATTCGCACCAGCGGCGATGCTTTGCTAACTATTATTAATGATATTCTCGACTTTTCCAAGATTGAATCGGGAAAAATGGATTTGGAATCCAGCCCCTTCGAGCTGCAAAACTGTATCGAAGAATCTCTGGAATTGCTAGCCCCGAGAGCCTCAGAAAAAGGTTTAGAGTTGGCTTATTTTATTGATGATTCTGTTCCCAAAAATATTTTAGGAGATGTCACGAGGCTGCGCCAAATATTGGTAAATTTACTGGGAAATGCTGTTAAATTTACAGAATCTGGAGAAATTGTAGTCTGTTGTACGGCTAAAAAAGTCGAAGTTTTAGCTGCTAAGAACTCGACCGAAATAACGAATATTCTAGAGGCACAACCGCTAGTAATTAACCAGGGACAGTTGGCAGCTACCAGACAATACGAAATTCAATTTGCTGTCCAAGATACCGGAATTGGTATTCCCTCAGACCGGATCGATCGCCTATTTAAAGCTTTTTCGCAGGTGGATGCTTCGACAACCCGACATTACGGCGGGACGGGTTTGGGACTGGCTATCAGCCAGCGTCTGAGCGATCTGATGGGAGGTAAAATGTGGGTTGTCAGTCAGGTTTGTACCGCTATTCCTAAGTCTCAACCGCCTGTTTTGGCGATCGGGCAAAGCACCGCTGGAATTCCGCCTGCTGGATTTACTCCGCCGTCGGTATCCGGTTCGGGTTCGATTTTTTATTTTACGGTGATTGCTGAAGCCACCCAGAGTCGCACCGAGGAAAAAATGCCGGAATTTGCTTCTGGTAAGCGTTTGTTAATTGTCGAAAATCATGCCATTAACCGACAAGTTTTGATCCGGCAGGCCGAGGCTTGGGGCATGATACCCCTGGCTGTAACTTCGGGTGCTGAGGCTTTGGAAATCATCAAAGAAAACTCGACGATCGATTTGGCTATTTTGGCGATGAATCTACCAGATATGGATGGTGTCGCTTTGGCTGTAGAGATTCGGAAATTTGAGCTGGGCAATTTGTCTAGCGATAACGGGTTAAATCCGAATATCATCAAAGTTAAAAGCCCTCGCAAAGTGACGCTACCTTTGGTGCTGTTTACTTATTTGAGCAAGGCGGAAGTTTGGAAAAAACTTGAAACTACAGAAGTACACTTTTCGGCATTTTTAACTAAGCCTCTAAAACAGTCGCAGTTTTATAATGTATTGCTGCAAGTTTTTGGATATGTTGCGGGCAAAAGCGGCAGGGGAGAAGTTTCAAATGTGGCGACTTTGACTTCGGGATTGAAGTATTTTGAAAATTCTCAAGAACAGCACCGCGTGCAGCGGACACCTGCGGTATTAAGGCAGGTTCCGAAGAATTTTGCCGGACGGGATGGAACTAATTCTCGTCAGATTCGGATTTTGCTGGCCGAGGATAATGTGGTGAATCAAAAAGTCGCTACGCATTTGCTCGACAGGATCGGATATCGGGCCGATATTGCGGCTAATGGGTTGGAGGTTTTGGAGGCGTGTAAGCGGCAATCCTATGATGTTGTGCTGATGGACGTGCAAATGCCTCAGATGGATGGGTTGGAAGCGACGCGCCGCATTTGTCGGGATTGGCCAGCCAACAAGAAGCCGAAAATTATTGCGATGACTGCTAATGCGATGCAGGGCGATCGCGAAAAGTGTCTGGAAGCAGGTATGGACGATTATATTACTAAGCCAGTGCGCCGGGAAGAATTGGCGATCGCCCTCGCCAAGTGCCAACCGCTGGATCGGGATGAATCAGATACAGTTACTCAGCTAAAAAATCCAGAGATTGCTGAAAAAATTGACAGTATAGCTACTGCATATTCCAGCTTTCAACCGGGAGTAAATTCGCCGATTGATTTTCATATTTTGGAAAATCTCCGCGAGCTAGATGATGAGGAAGACCCAGATTTTTTGGGGGAGTTGATTCAGATATATTTGTTAGATGCACCGCAGCATTTGGCTGCAATGAAGGAGGCTATTTTTCTCGGCGATGCTGATAGTTTGAAACTGGCTTCTCACACATTGAAGTCGAGCAGCGCCAATTTAGGAGCCGTGTCTTTTTCGGAAGTTTGCAAGGAATTGGAGTATATGGGTCGCTTGGCGGTTGAGTCTGGAGGGGAGCAGGTTTTTGATGCGAGTATGGCGCGCGATCGACTCTTAGAGGCCCAAGCCGAGTGGGAAAAGGTGCGGGCAGCTTTTGAAATTGAATTGGAAACCGGGAAGTTGCGATCGCAAATGGGGAATTAGTCATTAGTCATTAGTCATTAGTCATTAGTCATTAACCAGGATGCTTAATGAACCACGCTCAATTACCAATTTCCAATTCCCAATTATCAATCAATACGGTTTACTTAAGGCCGATCCCCCCTAACCCCCCTTAATAAGGGGGGGATAAGAATGCTTCAAAGTCCCCCTTCTTAAGGGGGATTTAGGGGGATATCCGGGGCGTAAATAGTGTTAAGTGAACCGTATTGAATTCCCAATTACCAATTCCCAATTCCCAATTCCCAATTCCCAATTCCCAATTCCCAATTCCCAATTCCCATATTTAACTTTCCCATATTTAACTTTCCCCTAAATATGCTTTGCGAACAGTTTCATTTGACTGCAAATCGGTAGCACTACCGGCGACTACAACCTCACCAGTTTGGATCACATACCCACGATGAGCTACACTCAAAGCCATTCGCGCGTTTTGTTCCACCAGTAAAATAGTTGTTCCTTGAGCATTAATATCGCGGATAATTGCAAAAATTTGACTAACCAACATCGGCGCTAAACCCATACTCGGTTCATCCAATAATAGCAAACGGGGGCGCGACATCAAAGCGCGACCGATCGCCAACATTTGCTGTTCCCCACCGCTGAGAGTCCCCCCTTTTTGACTAATTCTTTCTCGCAAACGGGGAAATAAATTTAAAGCTTTTTCCATATCCGACTTGATACCGAGAGTATCGTTGCGGAGATAAGCACCCATTTCTAGGTTTTCTTGTACCGTCATTCGCGGAAAAATCAGCCGCCCTTCGGGACTTTGAGAAATGCCCAAACGGACGATCGCCTCTGTAGACAGCGATTCCAACGGCTTTCCCTCAAACAACACAGTACCTTGACGCGGGCGCAGCAGCCCTTGAATCGTGCGGAGAGTGGTAGTTTTCCCCGCCCCGTTGCTACCGATTAAAGTCACAACTTCTCCCTGCGAGACTGTTAGCGACACTCCTTTGAGAGCGTGGATATTTCCGTAGTAGGTGTGAATATCTTTGATTTCTAGCATAGTTACTGTTTCTAGTTTGTTCTTTGTTATATTATCCTGACTAATTATAAATTTTTATTGCATTTATTTAAAATTAACTTTTTTTAGAGTAAACAGTAGTTTTACTTAAATCAACATCCGGGCGATCGATCTAATACCATGTATTTTGAGAAGTTGTGGTGGCCAACTTTACAGAACTTTTAATCAAAAAAATGATTTCTTAACGGTAACTTTACAAAAATCTCTAAGTAAATAGGTAGTATGAATACGTAAGGGAAAACAAACGCTACAAATCACAAAAATAACAGCACTTAAAATCCTGCAAATTTAAGGAAATTCACCATGAAATTAAATCACAGTACCAGAGCGATTGCATTTTTATTAGTAACTCCTTTAGTCACCAGCTTGACTGTAGGCATAGCCAATGCTGCTACAATAGCAGGTTCTGCGGCAGAAGTAAGCATTAACAACTTTAGTCAAAGACCGACAGAAACAGGTACATCTACTAACACCAACACTCAGACAATAGCTAACAGCGGTTTCGTGATTAGCGAAGCAAAAGCTGACGCCGTTTTTATATCTAACTGTCACGAATTGCTGGCAGCAAATCTCTCGAAGAGTGAAGTCGCAGGTAGCGGCAGCAACTATGCAGGTTTAGCCCAAAGTCAAGCAACAGTTATCGGCGACTTCGACATTGATGCCCAAGAGACTTTTTCCTTCAATTTCCAGACAGTTTTAAATCTTTTAACATCAGTTGACAACCGCCAATCCGAACGCGCCAGCGCGAGTGGAAATATATTTTTCTGGTTGATTAACACTGTGACTAACATTCTGTTAGACTCTTTTCAACTTGCCAGCAGTTTAGACTCTTCTAGCGGCCTTTCTTTGAATCTTTCCGCCAGCAACAATTTTACCCCCACAAATATTAATTTAAATTTTTTGACTCAAGGTAGTGCAACAAGCATGAGATTCTATACTTCTGGAGTATATTCGCGGACTTTTGAAAGCGGCACTAACTTAAGATTAGTAGAAGTTAAGAACAACATCGCAGTGGCAAAATCGGAATTAGTTTCAGAAGCAGAAGCAGTTCCAGAACCTACTACTATATTGGGCACTATCATGTTTTTAGGTTTTATAGCCAAGGGGAGAAAACTTAAAAATAAATTGTCTGAAATTACATCAAAAATTTAGAAATTAGGCAAAACATCGATATGGTAAGGTTCGCTGTGGCGCACTTTACCATTACCCATTGGCATCTTCTTCTTTTCCCAAATATGCCTCAATCACGCGAGGATCGGCGCGAACTTCATCGGGAGTTCCCTCCGCAATTTTGGTGCCATATTCCATGACACTCACGCGATCGCTAATTCCCATCACCACCTTCATGTCGTGTTCAATTAGCAAAATACTCAAATCCAACTCATCGCGAATCCGGTAAATAAAGCGTGTTAAATCGGCCGTTTCGTTGGGATTCATGCCCGCAGTCGGTTCATCCAAAAGCAAAACTTTTGGATCGGATGCTAAAGCCCTGGCAATTTCCAATCGACGCTGGTCGCCGTAGGAAAGGTTTTTTGCCAACTCCGGCGCTTTGGAAGCACCTAAACCGACAAAATCTAGCATATCCAAGGCTTTTTTCTTAGCTTCCTGTTCCTCCAAAATCACGGCTGGAGGACGGAGGATTGCACCCAACAAACCAGCTTTTAAGCGGCAGTGTCTACCAACTAAAATATTATCCAACACAGTCATATTGTTGAATAATCGGATGTTTTGAAAGGTTCTAGCAATGCCGAAAGTTGTTAGGCGATCGGGCGGTAAACCTGTAATATTTTTGTTTTCTAGTACCAACTGGCCCGCACTTGGTTTGTAGATGCCAGTTAGCATATTAAAGAATGTGGTTTTGCCGGCACCGTTGGGGCCGATCAAACTGGCGATCGATCCTTTTTCCAAGGTTAAACTGACTTGATTTACCGCAGTCAAGCCGCCGAATCGCATGGTAAGTTGCTGTGCTTCTAATAGTGACATTTTGGTGTTTTTCCTAATATTAGTTTTGAAATTATATCGTAGGGTGTGTGACGGCAAATAAATTTAGGCGGAGTCTAGTATACCTCTGGCGTCACGCACCTTTCTGAATATATAAGAATTTGAGCCTCGAATTTGTGATTGTGGGTAGTTTTTGTTACTTTGCTTTGGTAAGGTGCGTCAGCAGAATATTGTTTTAGTTTAGTCAAATCTCTGGACTGACGCACCCTACAGAATTTGATAACTGTTTTGAACAGGCTCTCCGGCCTGTTCCACAAGAATCATTAGATGGGTCTATTGACTTCTTGCATCTGCTAAAGACTCATTGCTTGCCTCAGCATCATCATGCAATTCAGCTTGATGAGTTTTATCGGGAATTAGCCCTTCTGGCCTGACAATCATCATGACAACTAGGGTTAAACCGAATAGAAATAATCGCAGTTGAATCGGATCTAAACTGGTTGCGAGAAAGTCTGCTAACTGGGGGATTGCAATCCTAGGAAGTACAAAAGTATTTAGAAAACCTTTGAGGACTTGTGCTAGTTGGGGGAGATAAAGCCGATCGGCTGACATGATAATAATCGCGCCCAAAATCACGCCTGTCATGTTGCCCAAACCGCCTAAAATCACCATACACAGGATGATCACCGAGACGGAAAAGTCGAAGACGCTGGGGAAAATGGCGCTAATATAAGCGGCGTAAAACGCGCCTGCAAACCCCGAAAAGGTCGCTCCCATTGCAAAAGCCGAAAGTTTGGTTTTGACGAGGTTAATGCCCATCGCACTAGCCGCTAATTCATCTTCGCGCAGGGCATTCCAGGCTCGTCCTAGGCGGGAATCTCTGAGCCGGGAAATCATGAAGTAGGCGAAGACAACTAGGAGTAAAATTAGGTAATACCAGGGAAAGTAGTTGCCGGTGGTGAAAGTGCCGATGATGGGGAGAGATGGACGGCCGATCGGGTTAATTCCGGCTTCGCCGCCTGTGAGGTTGAAAGGTCGATCGCACCCAACGAGACATAACACCAATTCTGGTTTACCCAACAACGCAGCCACAATCTTTGAGACTGGTTCGTCGATCCGAATCGCGGTTAAATTCCTAAATACAACTGGGATAATTTCGCCAAAACCGAGGGTGACGATCGCCAAATAGTCGCCCTTGAGTCGCAGTGTGGGAATGCCCAGGATGACGCCCGATATGCCAGCTACACCAGCCGCGATCGGCAAAACTATCCAAAAATTCCAAGCAATATTTATCTGCCCGGAAGATAGCAAAGCCGTCGTGTAAGCGCCGATCGCAAAAAACGCCGCATATCCCAAATCCAACAAACCCGCAAAACCGACAGTAATATTCAAACCCAGCGCCAACATAATAAAGATTTGAATCTGTACTACAGTCGCAATCCAGCCAGTTTTTGCCTGAAGATCGATGAACGGAAACAGAATGAGAATAAAAGCTAATGTTACCAAAGTTGCCAATCGCTGACGTTCAGTTGGTAAACCTTGTAGAGCACCCATTAATGTAGCGGTAAAAATTGCGATCGTCAAACTACAAATTCCGTACAGCAGCGTAGTCGGCAAATCCACAGGAGATTGACCAGAAAAAGGTCTAACTATAACTCCTTCGAGGACGCTAGCAACTAATAGCCAAACTCCCAATCCCAATCCGGCTAAACTGCCAATTGTTGCACCCATTTTCGGATTATAAACCTTCTGTTCCTGACAGGCTATAAAGCCGGCCGCCGTGCCCATCAGCCAGCCGATGACTGTTCCACTCCAACCGCCGAATAGGATGACTGTAAAAGAGGCGATCGCTCCTAAAATACCACTTGATTTAATTGCTTTGATTATCTTGTTTGACATAGCAGAAAGGAAGTTCGGCAACGGATTTTGTAACGGATGTAACGGATGGATGGAAGAGGTAAGATAATAATCATCTTCTCGCATCGACTGCTGGTTTTGAAAACTGGCGATCGGGCTAGCTACAGTTTAGAATCTTTTGAGTTCGATTATTGCACCAAAAGCGACAAAAATTGAAATATACTGGAACTGTTACCGCAACACACTTCAAATGGGCGATCGCGATATGGTACAAGCTGCTCAAAAAACTATCACCCTGGACGAGTTTTTGCAACTCCCAGAAACCAAACCTGCTAGCGAATACATCAACGGTGCTATTTTAGAAAAACCGATGCCAAAAGGAAAACACAGCAAACTACAAGCCAGACTCGTCACAGTCGCTAACGACATCGGAGAAAAACAGCAAATTGCCCTAGCCCTACCAGAACTTCGCTGCACCTTTGGCGGACGTTCTATTGTTCCCGATGTCGCGATTTTTGTGTGGAATCGGATTCCCGTTGATGCTGACGGTGAAATTGCCGATACATTTAATGCTCACCCAGATTGGACAATAGAAATTTTGTCACCAGGCCAAAGCCAAACCAAAGTTATAAACAATATTTTGCATTGTTTGAACGCCGGTTCTCAGATGGGTTGGTTGCTCGATCCTGATGAGAAAAACATTTTAGCTTATCCCGCAGGACAGCAGCCGATCGCACTGCAAGAACCGACAGACATACTACCAGTTCCCGAATTTATGGGGGAAATGCAGTTGACTTTAGGCGAAGTTTTTGGCTGGTTGAAACCAGGGAATATTTAAAACGTAAAATGCGATCGCACATACTCATTTCTCAATTTACGCACTACGCTGCTCAGTGCGATTTTCCTCAAGGGCGATCGGGATCAGTTGAACATCCAATCGCTGATTGAGCGCACGCGCAATTTTTTGCAGCATTAAAAGCGAGTGTTCCTCATACTCAGCATCTTCAAGCTCTGCAATCACCGACTGTTTTGTTCCAACGCGATCGGCAAGTTGCTGTTGGGTTAGTCCCGCTTGCGTCCGAACACGATAAATCAGTTGTGCAAGTTCTGCATTGAAAGAGGATTCCTTAATCAATTCTTCCATTTCAGAATCTTCAGAGGTCATTTGTTGAAGGATCTTCAGTGCATCATTTGTCTTCGCCATCTTTATTTACTTTTATCACAATCTGGTAGGAGCGAGTTCTCTTTCGGAAAACCCGCCCTCATCCCCTCGATATTTGGCGATCGTATTTTCAGGCGATCGCAAATCCAGTATGTTTGCGTACTTCCGGCGAATGAAACGCCAAAACAATGCAGTTTTCAGGAACCCCACCTTCCAGTAATTCATCGGTAATCCCGTCTTCAATACCGTCATAATGAATCCACAGTTTACCGTTGCGAATTTCAACGTGAATCAGGCAGTAGTGAAGTCGCTTTTGCCCTTCCCACCCTTCACTCATCAATAAAAAATTATTTCGGTCTTCGCTGACAATAACTTTGTTGTTAATCTGGGCATATCTGTACGGTAGGCTGGCATAGTACGACAGAATTTTATAGATTAACTCGCGGTATTCATCTAGTTTATCCATCTGGTAATAACCTCCTGAATTGAATCGACAACGGAATGATAGAGAGGAGACGGCAGTGCCGTGTCCCTACCAACAATAATATTGTAGGGACGCGGCATTGCCGTCTCCTAATTTTGGCTACTAATAATTCCGATGCTGCCGGATTTGATATTAAAACCAATCCCAAATACCCTGTACCTTCAAACTTTCTCCTGAACATTCTCACCCAACAAACCGCCAGGGCGAAAAGCCAAAATCACCACCAAAACCCCAAACACCCAAGCATTAGTCCAGCGACTAGACAAATACTGATCGCTCAAAGACGACAACACCCCAATCAAAACCCCTCCTAACATCGCCCCCACAATATTGCCAATCCCCCCCAAAACCGCCGCCGTAAAAGCTCTTAAACCCGCCGTAAACCCCATCGTAAACACAATCGTATTGTTGTACAAACCAACCAAAATCCCAGCCGAACCAGCCAAAGCTCCACCAATCAAAAAAGTCAGAGCAATAATCTGATCGACATTAATTCCCATAATTTTAGCAGCATCACGGCTTTGAGCAGTTGCCCGCATCGCTTTTCCCAGACGAGTGTACTGCACAAACACATGAAGCAAAACCATCAATACCAGCGCCACCACCAACACAATTAAGTCTTTGGTAGTAAATACAATACTGGTTTGAATTCCCATAGCTTTGAGAATATCAACTCGTGGTAACAAATCGGGGAAGCTTTTCGGAGCAGCGGAATTAGAACCCATCACCGGAATAAAAGCTTTCAATCCTCCCCAAAATAATCCCATATTTTGGAATATAAAAGAAACTCCGATCGCCGAAATTAACGGCGCCAACCGAGGAGCATTTCGCAAAGGTCGATAAGCGTACTTTTCGACAACAATATTTAGTCCCGCACAAAACAGCGAACATACAACCAAAGCGACTAACATCACTGGTATCGCAACAGCTAAAGGTGCGCCATCTTGAATCCCAAAAGCTCCGAATACAGTTAGGGAAGCAAAAGCACCCAACATATACAAATCACCGTGAGCAAAATTGATCAATTCAATAATGCCGTAAACCATCGTGTAACCCAAAGCAATAATTGCAATCAGCGCGCCGTTGACTAAACCCACTAACAACTGTTGAATCAGCACTTCGGGACTGCGGATTATTTCACCAATAATTTTGGGTAAGTCAAATCCGGCGATCGGGCCTAACAACAAAACTATATATGCTACACCTATATATAAGAGAATACTTTTCCAGTTTTTCATAATTTTCGGTAATTGGGAATCGGGAATCGGGAATTGTGCATCAAGGCAGAAACCGGGTTTTTTTCCAAAACAACTCGATCGAAACCTTAAATTCAGTAAAAACCCGGTTTCTTTAGTATCAATGCGTCCTAGACTGCGATCGGTCATCGATAAAATGACAACAGTCAACTGACAACAGTCAACTGACAACAGACTAATTATTCAGTCTTGAGCGGGCTCACAAACTCCCACTTACCAGCTTTAACCACATTTCCTGACATTGTAGTCAAGCTTGTGTCGCCATTAGCATCAAAACTCCAAGTACCAAGTACGCCGTTAAAATCCTTAGTTGCCAAAACAGCATCGCGGATCGCAGCGCGGTCATTTTTGCAAACCTTATTAATTGCGCCGATAATCACCTTAGCAGATTCAAAAGCATAAGCTGCATAAGCTTCTGGTTCAGCATTATATTTTGCCTTATAGCTTTGGTACCACTTCGCACCCTCGCCAGTCAATTCTTTAGGAGGTAAACCACCAAAAGTAGCATAAACTCCTTCAGCATCTTTGCCTCCGGCATCAATTAAAGCTTGCTCTTTAATGCCGTCCGGGCCCATGATTTTAACTGCTTCAGGTGTCATACCGACATTTCTGATGTCTTTAATGATTTGTCCAGCATTGCTTTGGGTAGTGCCGCCAAAGTAAATCATTTCTGGATTTAAAGCTTTGATCTTATTCATTAAAGCTTTATAATCGCTGGCTTTGATATCAATTCCTTCGCGGCCGAGGACTTGAATTCCCGCAGTTTTAGCAGTTGCTTCAAAAACGTCAGCAATGCCTTTGCCGTACAGTTCTTGATCGTCGAGGATGTAGACTTTTTTAACTCCTAAAGATTTCGCCCAGTTGGTGGCTACTGTACCTTGGATGTCGTCAGCGGGTACAACGCGGGTGAAATTGCGAGTGCCTCCGGGATAATAAACATTGGGTTCTTTGGGTTCACCTTTTCCTGGTTTAGTCAGTCCCGGATAAGTGTTCGCCGGACTGATCATGACGACGTTAGCTTGGTTGAGGACGGGAATTGAAAGTTTAGCGGCACCTGAGTTGTAGTGACCGATCGCAGCAACGATCGAACCATCCGCTGCTACTTTGTTAGCATTGGATGTGACTTGGCTTGGATCCCATTTGCCAGCCGCAGCGGTTGCGTCATCGAGCACTTCGTATTCGATTTTGATTTTGCCGTCGCAGGCTTTGGAGTCGGTTTCGGCGAGGGCTTGTTTGATGCCGTTGACCATTGTTTGAGCTTGACCCAAAGCGCTACCTGTCATCGGCAGCATGGAGACTATTTTGACGGTATTGGGGTCTCCAGGCTTGCTAACGACGATGGGAGAGGCTGCGGGAGAGCTTCCAGGAGTGGTTCCGGGAGTGCTGCCGGGGGTTGTGGCGCTTGGTGTTTGGGGACTCTGACAACTGGCGCAGAGAGAGGCTATGCCGGCGGCGAGGAGTAATGTCCGCAGCCCCCCAGTGTTGAGATTCTGTTTTAAGTTGGTTTCTGTGGATGTGGGACTTTTGCCCCCTAATTTTTCGGAAAAGTTCATAGGTTGGTTGGTTTGTTGCTTGCGTCTTAGCATATTTTCACTCTGTCAGTCTGTAAGTCAAGAGTTAGCACATATTTCAAAAATTTTGGTGAGATACAGTCAACAGTCAATCATCTGGGTCTAATTGGTATTGTGCGATCGCATGAGTTAAGCTAGTATCAAATTACCCTCAAAGTCATCGTTACACGACTATGATTGCCCAACACTTCTACATTTCCTCCGAAGACTACCTAGAAGCTGAGCGTGTCAGTCCCATCAAGCACGAGTACCGTCGGGGTTATGTCTACGCTATGGCTGGGGCTAAAAAACCCCATGTGGTTCTCAGTTCAAATTTGAGTCGGCTTTTAGGCAACCATCTGGATTCAACTCCATGTTTGGTGATGGCATCGGATATTAAAGTGAGGCTAGAAACCGCAGACTGTTATTATTACCCCGATGTTGTGGTGACTTGCCATCCAGAGGACATCACGACCACTGAGGATTTTATTCGCTACCCTAAACTGATTATTGAAGTGTTATCAAAATCGACGGCAAATTTTGATAGTACGGAAAAGTTTGCCGATTACCAAACCTGTTCTTCATTAGAAGACTATGTGTTAGTCAGCCAGACTCACCAACAAATCGTTCATTACACCCTTAAGGATGGTCTATGGCTGCGAAATGAGGTGACAAATCGAGTGGATGTAGAGCGCTCGGGATTTCTCTATTTGCCGAGTGTTGATTGTGAGTTAACTCTGCCAGATATCTATCGGAAAGTACCAGGTTTTGAAGCCTAAAATTATACTATCGATTAGCATTCGAGTTCAGCCGAATCAACTCGATCTAGCTGGAACATTGTCGAGTTTGCCCTGTTTGGCTCAGTGCTGCGGGATCAACACGAAGGGAAACTGTCTATGACGTTTAATTTACCATGCTAAATTGTTGCTGTTACAGCCCAACACTTATCTTCTTGCAAGCCGTAGTTAGACAACACAAAGAAACCAAAGAAACAATCTTTGACTGGACAGTCAACTATTTTGCTGCGCGAAGTTCCTCTTGGATGATTCGGCGCAAAGTTTCTTCGTCTAGGGGCGGCTTCGCTTTGTCAAGATACTCCCGCAAAGCTTGGTTTATAATAGTTTGATAGCCTTTGCCACTAGAGTCACCCCGTTCTCGAAATATTTCTAGCACATCATCATCAATATAAATTGTTATGCAGGTTTTGCCTGTTTGTGGAATAACAGCGCCCCGTTTGGCTTGACTAAAATCATATTCCGCTTTCATACTTACGTCTCTCAAAACGAGTAGCCGGACGAGCCGAAATAAGTCGAACACTATTACCTCGGTCGGTATAAATCACGACTAGCAAACGCCAGAGATGATCCATGCCAATCACAACAAATCGTTGTTCGCCTTGGGCAGTTGTATCTTCAAAAGAAAGAGCATTCGGATCGAACAAAACTGCCTCGGCGTCAGAAAACTGGACACCATGCTTTTGCCGATTAATGTCAGCTTTGTTAGGATCCCATTCAACTTCCATGCACATATTATATACATAGAAATGAGTTTTGCCGTAGAAGACTGGCTGGCTCTCCTGGCTATCCGGTGATTGATCTAGCTTATATGTGTCAGGGCAAGGGTTTCAGCGAAATCAAATCCGAATCCTTTTTTTCCTTTGACCGATCGACACTAAAGTCTTCATAATACGATCGCTCAGTATTCACATCCCACAAATCGTGCTTTTCACCCATAATATTTCTCACAGCCAATATCCCCGTCAGCATAGAATGGTCTTGATTGTTGTATCGGTGCATACCATTTCGCCCGATCGTCTGCAAATTCTCAATTCCCTTCAAAAAACCTTCAAGTACCCGCAAATGTCCGCGATATTCTCCATCATAAACTGGATAAGCCTTCGGTTGTCGTATCACAACTCCATCCTCAACATCCGCAGTTTTTGCTAAACCCAAACCAACCAACTCGCGAGTTGCTAATTCCACAAGTTCCGCATCCGACATTTCCCAAATCTCGTCCCCTACGCTACAGAAATATTCCATTCCCAAACAACTTTTGCTAGCATCAGGAACCAAAGCCGCACTCCAATTCTTAAAATTTTGAATTCGTCCCACCTTAACTTCGGGAGAGTGAATGTAAATCCAATTGTCGGGAAACAAGTCTTTGCGATCGACAATCAGCGACACAATCAAAAAATCTCGATATTTGAGTGATCGCGCCGCGTGCAATACCTCTTCCGGCGGCTGCGGATGTAATCTTGCTATCAGCGCCGATATCGGCATACTCGTAACAAAATTATCCGCCGAATATTGAACTAATTCTCCATTATGTTCAGCAGTAATACTTTTAACTTTATTGCCTTCACGCTGAAAGCTAATTACTTTAGTATCGAGATAAACTTTGCCATCTTTACTTTCCACAGCCTCCGCGAACTTTTCCCACATCATCCCCGGCCCCAAAGCCGGATAGTCAAACTCTTTAATTAAAGTTTTAGTATCATTACTACCAAACAAAGCATTAATAATCGCGGTTGTCAACGACAATCCCTTAATCCGTTGCGCCGCCCAATCTGCTTGAATTTCTGAACACGGAATGCCCCATACTTTTTCAGTATAAGTTTTGAAAAATGTCTTATAAAGGCGATCGCCAAAACGATTAATCACCCACTGCTCAAAAGTTGTTTCTTCAGGAAGTGGCCAAATTCTAACTTTCAGATAGCTCAGCAAAATTAGCAGACTTTCAAATATACCCAAATTAAATAAAGTATTGAAGGCACTGATCGGATAGTTAAAAAATTTACCACGATAATAAATTCTGGACAACCGCGGCACTTTGATAAAATCATTTCCTAGTACCTCTTGCCACAACTGCTGTACAGATTGAACTTTAGTATAAAAACGGTGGCCGCCAATGTCAAAACGATAGCCCTTGTAGGTTTCGGTACGAGCTATTCCCCCAACTTTATCACCTTTTTCTAGTACAACAGGGATAATCCCTTCCTTGACTAGCTCATAGGCTGCGGTCAAACCGGCAGGCCCAGCACCGACGATCGCAACAGGATAATGTTTCACGCTTGCCTACCTCTAGCTTTTTATCTGAATAATCCCGTTATAACTTCTCAAATTGATCAATGCACCCGTGAATACCCTGAAAAACTATCGATCGACCTGATGTTGAAGGACAATTTGCCTTGATTGATTCAGTGCTATTGGTAAGCTAACTTTGTCAGTCAAGGGCTTTTTTTGGGATAAGTGCCTACCCGTGCCGATCGCAAATGCCAATCCACTGTAAAAATAAAAAAGCCAGTGCCAAGGAATTGTTTTTAGGGCAAATATCATACCGCGTTTTCGACCAAAAAAACGGTACAGCGGTGTATTAATTGCTACCAGCGGTATTGCCAGCAAGCCAGCCAGTAACAGACAGCTCAGGGACCAGCACGTCCCCAAAACGAAAAGTAGCACTGCATAAGTTAAAATCACACTGATGCGATTTGAAACTTGCAAGTTGAGGTCGTTATTCAATTTGCGATCGCGCCAAATCAGTTCTGTCCAAGGCAGCGCTCGATAAAAAAAGTCAGCTTTCACCATCCCCATCGGTTCCCAGCGCTTTAAATGCTTCACCTGCAATGTTTTGCACAGCCGAATTTTATAACCGGCTTGTTTCAAACGGTAGCCAAGCTCAATATCCTCTATAGAAGGTTCGCGGTAACTCTCATTAAAGCCACCCATCTGCAAAAAAATTTCCCGGCGAATCACTCCGCAAGCTCCCCAAAAAGTCGAAGCTTCTTCGTTACCAGTTTGGTGCACGTAGTGGTGCAGCAAGTTCCTGTACTGTGATAGAAAATTGGGATCTCCCGGAGCATCGTCGTAAGAGCCGATCAAAGCAGCTAAGTCGGGATTATTCCCGAACACCGATTTCGCATAACCCACAGCTTCAGGACAAACAGCAACATCAGCATCCACAAAAAACAGAATATCTCCCTTCGCAGCTTGCGCTCCCAAATTTCTGGCTCGGGCTGGGCCGCCAGATTCGGGAATTCTAATTAATTTAGCCCCAAATTCCTTGGCCAGACACCAGGAACCGTCACTTTCACCATCTGCTACTACAATAATCTCGATCGGTCTGGGTACAGCTTGAGCCAGTTTCGACAAACAGGTACGGAAGTAAGATCCACCGTTGTGGACTGGGATAATCACGGATACAGTCGGCTCGGAGGTAAAAATCATCACCTAAATCTTTTAATTTGCATCTGAAAAAACTTGCTTGAATTTTACTGCTGCTACTTTACGAAGGGTAAAATCAGCTTTACTTTTTCGTTTATAACCCGATTTCTGTTTCTATTCAACTAAATTTTTGCTGGACTCTTGACCGCATTTTCCCCTGTTCGTACCTGTATTCTACGCCACATCTTGCTGATACTCACCTGATGCAGATAGAAGCTTTACAGAATCTTTATATATATCATTGTTTTTGTAAATCTGATAAAAAGCCTGAGCAGCCATTGTGTCTGACAGTATTCCACCACACAAGACATTGACTTTTTCAGCGATATGTAGTATAAAAAATAACATAAATTGTACGGAGGATCGCCATCTGTCAGGACTTGCGCGGTACAGTTGCTTTTGCAGACCCGATCGGCGATCGACTGCTGCACCAACTCTTTATCCCGACTGCTGCGTCAATGCACATTTGATGAGTTTTGGCAATATATTTAAAGGTTCTTCCTTACTTGGTATGCTAAATCAATAGCTAAATCAGTAAAAATATCTGAACAAATATATAGAAAAGTAAATCAAGTCTTGATCAGGCTTGACATTTAGGCTTATTTAATTGT